>DASVJK010000092.1:0-33416 GCA_036385955.1 Chthoniobacterales bacterium
CGACGTTTTTACGCCCGTAGAAGCTCTTCGCGTAGCCGAACGAATAGGTCGCGAGTGCGAAACCCAGCAGCGAAACGATGAGCAGGAAGAACGCGGCCAGCGGGTCGAGCCGGATGGAGAATTTGATGTAGGGAATGAGCGACGGCAGCAGTTGGACTGACTGGTTCGCGGCGGCTGCGCCCGTGGCCAGGGACGCCAAGGAGGAGAGGACACCACACAGACTCGCCAGCGAGGCGCAGCCGAACGTGAAAAGGTTGGCGAGTTTCTCAGCGCGTAAGAACAGCAACCCCGACACCGCTCCAACTGCATAACCCGTCAGGCTGAGGTTCAGTAGGGTAGCCGGGAGATTGTCCACAATCCGTATCCTCTCTAGTCAGGAACCGGCGAGTCAAATCAAAGTCAAGATCAGCGCGCAGCGTCACTCCCGAGAGTGAAGTAGGCGGCGCGGGTTCGCACGGCATTCTAGGAGAGGAAATACTCGAGGGCGTCATTGTCTACCGCATCGAAGGGCCGATGTTTTTGCCGCCGCCGAAAAGCTCGGCATGACGTTGCGCGGCTCGGACGGCAAGCCGCGCGTTGTGATCTTTCGGATGCGCAATGTACCGGCCATGGACCCCAGCGGTCTCACGCGTTCGAACCCTGTATCGCGCACCATTCTCCATTGCGCCGGCACGTCTCGGTTATCTTTCGCGAATTCTTCAACGCCTCGTTCACGCGGCCGCCTAGGACAAAGTGAAGCTGCTACTTCGCAAAGCGACCCCGAACGGATCAAAGCGGCGGCAGATGAATCGTCGCCATCATGCAGCGTGCGCTGCCGCCAGCCAGTTCGATGGTTGGAAGGGCAAGAGGAAGAAACCGGGCGTGCCGTTCGATCTCGTTCCGCTGTCCCGTTGTCACCGCTTCCGCCGCACGCCTCGACAGGACCAACAGCTTCTCGGAATCGTTGCGCAATTCGAGCGCGTTGCCGGCGAAATTCGCGATTTGATCGCGATCCAACTCGATCACTTTCTTCCTGCTTGCCTCCAGTCGACGGCGAATTGTTTCCCGCTGTCCGGGATCCGGGATCAACTCCAATCCCACCAGGGCAAATTCTGACGCGACACACATGACGACGTTCGTGTGATAAATCGGGCGGCCATCATCCCCCACGCTCTCGAAAAGCATTGGTTCGAAGTTGAAATCTTCGCAAAATCTTTCGATCAGCGCGCGGTCCGACCGCTTGGAAAGCGAGACGTAGGCGATGCGATTTACGTAATCGAGGACGAGACTTCCGGTGCCTTCGAGATGAAGGCCGCGTTGTTCGTAGGACGAGTAATCGACCAGCGCGCTGATTCGATAAAATTTGCCCAGCTCGTCGATCACGTCCCGCCGCCGCTCGTTCCGGCGCGCGGGCGAATACATCGGGTAAAACGCCACTCTGCCGTCGTGGTGTGTGGAGAACCAGTTATTTGGAAAAACGGCGTCTGGTTTCTCCGGCGAAGCGGTATCTTCAAAAACGTGAACTGTCACGCCGGCGCCGCGCAATGATTCAACGGCTTGATCGAACTCCTTTTGCGCGGCCTTGCAAATGGTGTCGGCGTCTGTCGCCGCGACCTCGCGCTGAAACGCATTATCGGGGGCTGTTTCCGGATTGGGATAGAAGTGGAATGGTCGAATCATCACGACGGCATTCGCGCTCTGCTGGATCATACTTCTGTTTTGCACGGCGGACGCGTCGCCTGCCCAAATCAAAATTCGGCAACCGGTGCAGTCACCCTACAATCTATGCCGCGACGCTTTCGGTGGTCACGACGGTCGGCAAACTCGGTGGCCTGGGTGGTTTGGTTCCGTGATGCCGCCAGATCGCAAACGCGACGAATAACAAATCCGCAATGACGAAGCTGACGACGTAGGTTTCGCCGCCGAGGCCAAACCCATAGCTGTGCAATCCTTTGCCGAGCACAAAATTTACGCCATACCACGCCATCAAGACCGCGAGAAAACAAACGACGCTCGCCACGACCAATCCAAATTGTGTCCACCAACGCGCGAGTCGTCCGTGCAAAGTCAGGATGTAACAAAGCAGCGCGATGAGTGCCCATGTCTCCTTCGGATCCCAACCCCAGAACCGGCCCCAGGAATAGTTGGCCCAGACGCCGCCAAGAATTGTCCCGGCCGCCAGCAGAATGACGCCGAGCTGGAGCACGCGATAAAGCCAGAAATGCATAGGCTGATCCGCTCGCGCCGCCACCGGATCGCGGGCGTAGCGGAAAAGCAAGATGTGCCCAAAGCCCATCGCCAACGCGAAGGCCGCGTAGCTCAGCGTGATCGTAAGAACATGTATTGTGAGCCAGAAATTATCGCGCAGGACCGGCACGAGCGGATCGATACTCGATGGCATGGCGATCGGCATTTGATGGACGAGAAGGAGTGCGACGAGCGAGACCGGAAGCGCCGCAAGCAGATAGACGGGCGTCCGGTAACGCGTGAAAAAGATCATCCCGAAAAACGAAACCGCGAACGACACCCATATGATTGACTCATACATGTTCGTCACCGGCGGCCGGCCCGCGATCAGGCAGCGCATCGCGATTCCACTCGCATGAAAAAGCAGGCCGACGATCGCGACCGAGACGCCAATTGATTTCACGACGCCGCCTTTGCCGCACATGTAAGCGACCCCGAGCAACACCAACGCGACCCCATAGCACCAGGCTGCCCGATAAAAGCCGTCCCAATGATTGTAGAAATACTCGAGCCGCAGTTGCGATTCGTCTGGATAAACCTTCGGACTTAACCCGCGCAACCCATCGCGCAGTTGATTCGCCGCACGGCCGAACTGGAATTCATGGCCCTTCTCATACTCGTTTGCGAGTGTCTGCAACTGCGTCTGTGGCCCAGCGAATTGGGACGCGCTATAGTAACGGCCGAACTCCGGCGGCACGAGCCAGGCATCCGTCGTTTTTTCCGGCGCCGGTACCAGCAGAAACGCACTTCCGTCCATCACATGCGCGAAGAGCGCCAGCCGCTCGCTCACGCTCATCACTTCACTTTGCAGACGGTCCAGCGGCTTCTCCGCCTTTCGGAGCGCGTGCGCCTGCTCCGCCAGCACGTTCAATTCCGGCAGCAATGTCAATTGCTTGAAGGAAAACCGCCGCTGTGCCGGATCGAGCCCGAGTTTTTCTATCAATTGCCCGATCGATATCAAAATCATCGGTTCGCTTTTCCATGTTTCGTGGGTATCGAGAAGCATCGAGAGAAGAAAATCATTCGCCTGCCACTTCTTGCCACGCGTGTCGGTATAACTGGATCGCCCCGTGGTCTTGATCAGCGTCTCCCGCGCGAACGTATCGATCGGCTTGCGCCGCCCGCCATCCTGGATCGCGAGAAGTCCCCATTGCTTGAAATCGAGAGAGCTCGAATCGGCCGCCGGCATATCGGATTGCGCGAAGCAAGCGCCACTCAGAAGCAGGCTGATTGCCGAAATGAAGAATCGTAAGCGCATAAGTTGGAGGGCCAGTAATGTAGCGCTTCCTTGGACGCGCTGTCGAGCGGAGGCTTATCATGTCGAGCGCAGTAATTCTCACCGGAACGCCGGAACGGCGTAGCACCTTGAATCAAACAGGAGACGAAGCAGGAAAAGAGGAGGCAGGATGCGTTGGACTTCCGACATGCCCCGCCCCGGCGGCCGCACATCAATTCTTTTTCCTGCGTCCTGCTTTCTAAATTGCTTTTCCTCATGCGCGGCGGTTGCACCGCTCCCGCATAATTCTTTTCCTATTTTCCTGCGTTCCTGATTATTCTCCCTCATGAGAACAGCATTTGCCACCGCCGTTTTTTTCTTTTTGGCCGCTGCCGCAGCTCCTGCGGGGCAGCCCGCAGAGCCGGTCAAAGTCGGAGCATTCACCTTCGCGGTACCGGAAGGTTGGAAAAAAGTGCCGCCCTCTTCGTCCATGCGCAAAGCGCAACTCGAGATCGCGCAAGGATCGGACAAAGCCGAGGTGACCTTCTTTCAGTTCGGCGGGGGCCAGGGCGGCAGCGCGGCGGACAATGTCGCTCGCTGGTTTGCCCAGTTCTCCGGCAGCGAAGCGAAACGCAAAACAGAAAACGTCCAAGCCGGTTCCGTGAAAATCACATATGTCACGACTGAGGGAACGTTCAGCAGCGGCATGCCCGGCGGTCCGACCACGTCGATGTCCGGTTATGCGCTCTGCGGCGCGATTCTTGAAAGTCCCGAGGGAAACGTTTTCATCAAGATGACCGGACCGGAGACCGTCGTAAAATCCTCGAGTGAAGCCTTCAAGAAGATGGTCTCCGAAGCTGCAAAAAATTCGGCCACGCGGACGTAGTGCTAGCGTCGGCCTTCTGTTCGACCGATGCCCTAACGGTGAATTACCCTCGGAGTATTTCCGCTCTCCGCTAATGCGATCTTGGGTTGGTAAAGAGAATCAGGAGCACGGGTCAATGTTCGAAAATACTGTTGCAGATCAATGCAAAGCGATCGGGTTGGGAGCGCGCGCATCGATTCGGATGACAGAGTTTGGAGCTGACTCAAGCTATGGAGATCTGGACACTTTCGCTTGGGACAACCGTGGAACTTTTCTTGCCATTGAATGTAAGAGATTGCGGGCCGCTCGGACAGTAGCAAAGATCGGCGAGCAATTGCGCGCTTTTACTCTCACGGTTGTCAGCATTTGTCAGCGTTTTCGGAACCCAACACTAACGAGCGAGAGACCTGTTTAGAAGGATTGGAAGGAAACCACCTCTATTCCGACCTAGTCTGGCTCACTTCCTCCGGATGATACTTTTGCCAATACCGCAGGGCGGCGCCTACCGCCATGAAGCTGGGATCAGCGCATTCGTAGTCGCGCATTTCCTCTTCGGTAGCGCCTTCCTCTCGCAATTCTTCGGCTACATAGCCAGCGAAGGCCGGGATCAATTGCTGTTCGTCGTCGCCGGCACGCATTCGATCGCGAAACCAGATCGCCCAACGGCGGATGCGTTCCTCCAGCGCATCGAGATGCGCGGAGACAGAGCCTTCGATCGGTCCGAAGTGAGGCAGATATAATTTCTTCGCATTGAGCGCACGGATTTTTCCGATCGATTCTTGCCATGACTCGATGTGCAGCTCTGGCGGAACAAAGGGCGGAATTGGCGGACCTCCGCCCAATCGCACCCCGGCAACATCGCCGCCAAAAACGTTATCTTCCCATTGATAAACATTGTGATGGCTGGCGTGCCCCGGTGTCGCGATCGCGCGCACTTCAAACGGGCCAACCCGGACGACGTCCATGTCGTGCATGACTTTAACGCTCTGCTCGGCGATCGGCGCGAACTGGCCCCATAGCCTCTCCATTTCGCCACCGTAAATGCGCGTGGCAGAGTCGATCAGTTTTGTCGGATCAATGAGATGCGGCGCACCGCGCGGATGGACGTAAACCGTGGCGCCGAGTTCCGCGAAGCGCCATGCGGCCCCAGCGTGATCGAAATGAATGTGACTGAGAAACACGTGCCGGACGTCTTTGGCGGCGAACTCCGCCTCTTGGAGTTGTTCGGCTATGTTCGCGAAGGTCGATTCCGGTCCGGTGTCGAAGAGCACGAGTCCATCGTCAGCCTCGACCGCTGTCGATGCGATGATGCCTCGTCTGCCGAGTTGCCGCGTGTCGAGAACATGGACCACTGATCGCAAGTGTTGACCTAAACTGGGCTGGGAGAAAGTGGTGAGTTTGAGCGGCTGCGAGAAGTGCGTGCCGGCGTCAGGCGAAACCTTGAAAATGGCGCTTAGGCAGAAAGAAAAACTTCGTGTGGCATGATAAATTTATTGACGGGTGCGACTCATTTGTGAGAAATATAAGAATTACTAGAAACACCTGTGGCGCAGATCGACCGCAAAATTCGCCTAATACCTATGAATAGAATCGCCCTCATTCTTACCGTTACCGTGGTTGTCACGGTTCTCATGTGCTGGCTTATCCCTTCGCCGATAATTAACTAGAAAGTTATTATCATCCTCGTTGAATTGGCTTTACTTGGGCTTGTCGCGCTGAACTCCGCGCTCCGAGACGAGGTAAACCGCGAAACTGCCGAGCCAGTGCCCGCCTTCGTAGTGCGCACCGGTCACGGCTGCCAAGCCGACGCGTCGGTGGGCGTCCGCAGCCCCGGTGAGCGCCGGCTGACGCGCATCGTCCGAGGGGAGTGCTGAGATAATGCCCTCAAGCATCCAGGCGCGGCTCAGGTTCAGTCCGTCAAGGTGTGCCAGCTTTGGATCGCTCGGATCGGGTGAAACGACGACGGGCAGCCAGTCAGGTGTGGCCGTCGCGGGAATCTGAGGCATGAATTCTTTTAGCCAACGGCCGAACTCGGCGGGCGGCAGTACACGCCGCATCACGTCCGCTTCAGCGAGACAGGGTGAAAGAAAGTCCTCGCCGGAAGGCTCGTACGCCATCGGGCAATTCTTGTCTGCGAGATAGAATTTCCGCGCCTGGTCGTTGAGCAGCTTGGCGAAACTCTCGTTGCCCGCCGAGCGCGCGTAATCGAGCATCAGGCCCAGCGCGAACGCGGTTTGCGCGTGTTCCCCGATTCGAACGGGATGCGACAGCTTCGGTAACCACGTCTTTAGTCGCTCGAGTGCTGCGTCTTCGAGCGGACGCAAGTTCGCCAATATTTCTTTCGATTCTGGATCATCCCATTCGCGCAGTTCGGCAATTAATTGAAGCAACCACGCCAATCCGTACGGCCGCTCGAAGTTCGCCCGGCCCTTGTCGCGAAGATACGCGGCCTCCTGCTTCAGGTTCTCAGCGGTAAGACTCTTGCGCAGCGCTTCACGTGCCGGTTTGGCGAACGGCGCATCAGGAAATTCTCTCACCAGCCGGACAAGCAGCCAATGTCCATGCACGGATGAATGCCAGTCGTAGCAGCCGTAGAAGGCGGGCGTGAGCTTGCGTGGGGGAGCGACGTCGGCGTCGCTGTTCAGCACGTGGCTGATTTTATTCGGGTATTCCTGGTCGACGCACGCGAGAGCCAGACGCGCAAACCGTTCCGCGGCAGCGGCGTTGAACTTCGGAGCAGAGTCTTCGGCAGCCGTGGCAGCGATTGACGGAAACAGCAGCAGAACACAAACAAGAGTCTTCATCTTGGTTTCGAATTCAATCCAGGCCACATCTGAACGACAGAGGAGCCACCGATGGACACGGGTTTACGCAGACGTATGAAGCGCAAACCCTCTCTCATCCGTGTTTAATCTGTGTGAATCCGTGGCTCTCCGCTAACCAGCTTCGTTCGCGCTGGCGAAACGACTTTCAAGCCACCGGCATAGCAGGCGGCGCATCATTCAGCTTCGGGCTGAACGGCACCGGTTCACCACCGCGGCTGAGATAGAGCGTGTAGAGCTGCTTGTGCAGGTGTGTCCAGGAGAAATAGATCAGCACGACGGCAAAATACATGCCGACACAGAAGACGATCATGCCGAGGCAGACGAACAGGACGCTCGTTATCATGACGAAAAGCGAACTGAGCACGATCTCCTTCCACGTCAGAGCCAGGAACCGCTTCACAAAACCGACATCAAACGATTTCGCAAAGTCCTGCGTAAGGGAAGCGCGTATTTTCAGCGGCACCAGAACCAGCATCATGGCGACTATTACGATTGCCAAAACCAGCATCATCAGAAGCATGGCGATGAGACCAAGACAGCTGCTGGCGTTCGCTTCACCGCCCGAAGAAAGTCCGCCGATCAACATCGTTGGTATCATCAGAACCCAGGCCAATGGCATCATCACGATGCTGAAGCCCATGCTGACGACAAAAGTCACAAGAAAAGGCCACAAGCCGCGCTCCAGATATTTGCCGAAGTGGGAAAAATCGAAGTCAGGGAAAGTCTCGAAGTTCTCGTCCCGCCGCGCCCAGAACCCTGTGATGAGCCAGCCCAGGACCACCATTGGCCCAACGATTGGAATAAGCACGCAAACGCCGCCGAGCAGCAGATTCATCATCCATTTCGGGCTCTTGAAGAAATCGGAGATGGAGGCGGTGTAGTTCACGGTGACGCGTCCAGTTTTTAGCGCTAACTACCGATCCGAGGCAAGGTTGAAACGATGAGAGCGGAGCAAAGGGGGACGTTCAAGGCTCAACGTCTAACGTAAGAAGGGAGAAACTCGAGCTCAGCCTTCGGTTCTGATCCGATCGAAATCGGCGGGCGTGTCGATGTCGATGGCGCCTTTCTCGAATTCTATGTGGCCGACTTCGGCGGAACGAGATTCGATCAGCGCTTTCGCGCCGGAGTCGTCTGGGAGCGCGAGGAGCGATTCGAAACAGGCGCGATTGAAGAGCACAGGAATGCCGAGAGTGTTGGCGTAGCTCGAGGCGACGATTGGTTTGCTGGAATTTTCCTGCTGCGCGATGAGCGACGTGATGACGCTCGCGTCGACGAAAGGTTGATCGCATGCGAGCAAAACGACGGCGTCGAGTTCAGATCGCGAGCTGAGCAGATGGCGTAAGCCGCAGCGAATGGAGGTGCCGAGGCCGCGCTGCCATTCCGGGTTCTCGACGATGACCGCGGGCGTTTCGCGCAATTCGGTTTCAATGCGGTCGCGGGCGTCTCCGACTACGACGGTAACGCACGCGCAACGGGCTTCGATCGCGCTGCGAACAGCGCGCCGCACCAAGCTCTCCCCTTGAAACGAAAGAAGTTGTTTCGCCTGGCCGAATCTCGAGGAGCCGCCGGCCGCGAGAACTAGGGCGCCAACGTTGCGCATTCCTCGACCTGCACCGGCCCCGGCGTGCGAACGAGATTCCATCCGTGGATAGGCGCTCTGCGATCGCGCAACGATTCACCGCTGGCCTCGGCGAAGACGGACTGTATCTCCGAAACGATGGCGAGCGCGATTTCCTCCGGTGTTTCCGCGCCGAGATCGAAACCAGCCGGCGCAAACAGTTCCAAGTCGACCGAGACACCAGCGTCCAGAAGAGCGTTGACTAATTGGTCGCGCCGCTTGCGTGGGCCCAGAAGACCGACGTAGCGGAGATTGAGCTGAAGCAAATGCTGAAGCGCCGCGAAATCCCGTCCGTAGTTGTGCGATTTGACTACCGCAGCGGTCCGTCTGTCTGCACGCGTAGGGAGATCGGAAGCTTGATCGACCTCGATGATGCGCCAGCCCAGAATTTCAGCGAAGGAACGCAACGGAGCGCTATCGGGACCGTCGCCGAAGATTACAAACTGTATTGGTGGTTGCAGGTCTTGAACGAAAGCTCCAGCAGGCGCGTGTTCTCCGGCGGAAAGGATCCGGCTGCCAAGCTCGTCTTCTTTTCCAGCGAAGACCGTCGCGGTGCGACAGCCGCGGCGCTCGCCAACATGTGCGGCAACCTCGGCGAGAAAACTTTCGCGCCCGGCCTCGACGAAAATTTCGATCGTGCCGTTGCACCCAAAGCGCAGCCGCGTGTCAAAGCTCATCAGGGAAGGCACGCCAGTGCGAAGCACATCGAAGGCGCAACGAGCGACTTCTTCCTCGAGACAACCGCCGCTGAGCGAACCGGTGGTCGTGCCGTCCGAACAGATCAACATGCGCGCGCCCGGCCGGCGATAACTCGATCCTTGCGCGCGAACGAGCGTGGCAAGCGCGAGCGGCTGGCGGCGGCGTTCCCATTCGCGAATGATGTCGACGATTTCCTTCATTCGTTAGGGATCACACCGCTTTCAAATCTTCCGGCCGAATTGGCAGACGACGGATACGCTTGCCGGTGGCGGCGAAAATCGCATTCACGATCGCGGGCGCAATCGGGGGCACCGGAGGCTCGCCCATTCCAAATGGTTGCGTCGCCTCGCTCGGAACAATGTGCACTTCGATCGCAGGCGTACCGCGCATCCGGGCCACGCCGTAATCGGCATAGGTCGCCTGTTGCGCCGCGCCTCCGCGAAATGTGATCTCGCCCAGAAGCGCGGATGAAATTCCCCAGATAATTCCACCCTCGACTTGCTGTTCGACGCCGGTTGGATTGACGACGAGACCGCAGTCGACGGCCGCCACCACACGCTCCACGCGCACTTTGCCGGCATCGTCCACCGCGACGTCCACGACGTAGGCGATGTGTGTTTCACCGTCGTAAATGTTGCAGGCCACACCACGCCCGTGCCGGACGGCGACGGGCGCGCCCCAGCCCGACTTCTCCCGCACGACTTCGAGCACACGCCGCAAGCGCCGCCGATCAATCGTTAAAGAGCCGGCCTTCACCGTGTCCGGTCCCTTGAGCAGCTCGAGGCGAAACGCGAGCGGATCACTGCCGCGCACGTGCGCCACTTCATCGATGAACGCCTCGCGCGCAAAGACACTCGAGGGCGCGAAGACCGCGCGCCACGGGCCGTGCCGCACCGGCAGATCGACCGTGACGTAGGCCGTTTCGATCGAGGGAATCGCGTACGGCACATCATAAACACCCCAGGACAAATCCTGGTAAAACCCTGCGTCCCGCACGGCCGCCGGATCGGGTAATTCGAGATTGTGCAGCGAGCCCGCCTTGGTGTGTCGCCATGCCACGAGCGCGTCCGCCGAATCCAAACCGGCGGAAAGGCGATGCGCGGACGCTGCCTGGAAGTGGCCGTGACGCATGTCGTCCGTGCGAGTCCAGAGCACTTGCACTGGTGCTTTGACGGCGCGGGAAATCTCCGCCGCTTCCACCGCGTAATCGACTGCGAGCCGCCGCCCAAATCCTCCGCCAATCAAGGTCACATTCACTTCCACTTTTTCCGGCGTCGTCCCGAGAAATTTCGCTACTTCTTCCTGCAAGGAATTGGGCGCCTGGGTCGGCGCCCAGATGATGCAGCGATCTTCCCGCACATCGGCGACGCAGTTCATCGTCTCGACGGGAGCATGCGCGTAGAAGGGATAAAAATAGCTCGCGAAGATTGTCCGCGCGGCCACGCGAGTGCCAGCCGGCGCTTCCTCTTTGCGAGTAACAAAGCCCTTCTGCTCCGAAGCTTCATCCAGCCGTTTGAAATGCGCCTCGGAATCAAACGCGCCCTTTGGCGGATCCTCCCATTCGACCGCGAGCGCGGCGCGGCCTTTCAGCGCCGCCCAAGTCGTCTCGCCGACGACAGCGATCCCGCTCGCGCACGGGACGAGGCGAACGCCGCGAATCGCGAGCGCTTTTGCGTCTTGCGAACGTTTCGGTTTCGCGCCGCGCCACGGTGGTCGTTCGATCGAAGCGTAGAGCATTTTCGAAATTTTTGTGTCAATGCCGTAGCGTGCCGCGCCAGTCACGATGTCGCGTCCATTGATGCGCCTGGTCGGCTTTCCGATCAGGCGGAAATCGCTCGCCTTCTTGAGTGGCGGATCGGCTGGGACCGGAAGCTTCGCGGCGTCGGCCACCAGGGCTGCGTACTTTAGACTGCGTTTACTCGCTGAGTGGACAACCTCGCCATTTGCCGCGGTACAGGCCGCACGATCAACTGTCCACCGCGCCGCGGCCGCCGTGATCAGCATCTCGCGAGCAGCAGCGCCAGCCTGCCGCAGAGTTTTCCAGCTGCCAGCGAGACTAAAACTGCCGCCAGTGCCGAGCCGTTTGAAATCCGGACCCGGCGAAGCCTGCACCAGCTTGATGCGCGACCAATCGGCTTCGAGCTCGTCAGCCAGGATCATCGCGAGCGAAGTGCGAACGCCCTGGCCCATCTCAGATTTTCCGATGGTTAAAGTCACGGTCCCGTCGGCATCCACGCGGACCCATCCATTCGGCTTGAATTGTCCCGCCGCCTCTTTTCCCGCGCCCAAGAGCCGCCTCCCGTCGAAGGCGACGACGAGCGACGCGCCCCCGAGCGCGGCTGTCTTAAGAAAGGCGCGGCGTGAAGTGATCATGGCTTGTGTGTCCGGAGCGCAACCGCGGCCCGCCGAATTGCTTTGCGCATTCGCGGGTAGGTTCCGCACCGGCAAACCGAATCCGACATCGCCGCGTCGATCTCTTCGTCGGTCGGGTCGGGATGATCCCGCAACAATCCGCACGCCGTGAGAATCATTCCCGGTTGGCAGAACCCGCATTGCGCCACGTCTTCCTCGAGCCACGCGCGCTGGCACGGATGACTCGCGTCGCGAGACAATCCTTCGATCGTTACAAAATTGCGTCCCTTCGCTTCGCTCGCGGAAATCTGGCAGGAGCGGACCGCCTTCCCGTTCTCGAGGACCGTGCACGAACCGCAAACGCCCATGCCGCAGCCAAACTTTGTCCCGGTCAGAGCGAGAGTATCACGCAAGACCCAAACCAGCGGCGTGTCGTCGTCGACATTAGCGACTCGCTTGGCGCCGTTGACTGTGATGTGGATTTCACTCATGGCAGCGCAGGGTCTTAATCTTTACGCTCTGGTCTCACTTCTCAGACGGTAGAGAGTTCCGGCAAAGGAGTCGAACATGTTGTTGTCACGAGCCAGCCGAATAAAAAGGAAAATCCTTTTCGAATTAAGCGGCGCAATGTGGGTGGATCGTGCGCTCCGGTCGCGCGATGTTTTTGCGTCCCGGCAAAGCCGGCATTTTTCTAGCCCAGAATGGTATCGGCAAATTCGCATCGGGTGGATCGAAGCAACGCGGCAACAAGGAAGATTGGACATGTTTGAAAGAAGACGCTTACTTCTTGAAAATGACCGCCCAGAATACGCGCTTCGGAATGGTGAAGCGAGGTTCATCGGTTCTGACACCACATTCATTCCGCATTCCCGATTCCGAATTCCGCATTTTGAGAGAAGGCGCGCGCCGGATTCTTGAATAACAGCCCCTGCGCGACCGTCTACGTTGCATTATGACCAAACTCATTGCGTTAGTAGCAGCGGGACTCTTTGCGGCCGGCACCATGTTCGCGGGCGAACACGGCGACTGCCCAAAGAAAGTCGGAAACGAACAGAAGGCGGCGTGCCAGGCTTCAATGACCAGTCTCAACCTGACCGCCGACCAGAAGACGAAGATGGACGCAGTCATGGCCGAACACCACAAGGCCGGTTGCTCCGAAGCGACCGAGGCCAAATTCATGAAGGAGGCCGAAGGCATCCTGACCGCGGAGCAGTACGCGAAATTCAAAGCCGAATGCAAAAGCGAGAAAGATAAGACCAAGGCCTAGCCTTGGCACGTGAGCCGGTGCTTTTACGTGCCAGCTTCAATCAGATCAAAACGTCGCGCCGAGAGCAATCTCGGCGCGTTTCGCGTACTGCTTCTTATTCGTCAAAATCAGCGGTGTCGATTGGTTCGCTGCGATATTGCGCGTCCGAATTACCCGACTCCGACTCAAAGTTCTTTCGTCATGAAGACACTATTCGGATCTTCCACGTAATCGCCGAAAGGTCCGCAAAAGGTAAAACCACTGCGCGCGTAGAGCTGACGAGCAGGCTCGAAAGCTTGCATCGATCCGGTTTCCAAGCTTAACCGGCGATAACCGCGGCGCCCGGCTTCGCCGATAATGTAATGCAGAAGAGTCTGCGCCACGCCTTTCTTCAGGTGTCGCGAAGATGTCCGCATCGATTTGATTTCACCATGCTGCGAGTCCAGCTCTTTGAGTGCTCCACACCCAAGTAGCGCGCCATTTTCCCAAACGGTCCAAAACGTAATCTCCGGCCTGCGCAATCCCTCGATCGGCAGCGCATGAGTACTCTCAGGCGGCGAATGAAGCCGCATGCTCGCCAGATGTTCTTCGAGCAACCCGCGTATCTCGGGACCGCTTAGATCGTCAATTTTGATGTGCACGAGAGATTCAATTGTTGTGGAGCGAATGTTCCTTACACAGCCTCAGCTGTCACGAGGTGGAAGGAGGGGCTGGCGAGGAATCTCCGTTGCTACGATATTTTTCCAGCGATGTCTCTCGAACGCTTTCACGAAGCCCAAGCCAGCCGGTCGGTGGGCTACGACACCGCGCTCGCGGAGAGTCGCCGGGGACGCTGGGCCGTCATTGATCCTCTTTCATGGGATCACATGTTCGAAAAGCTCGTGACCTTTAAGGACACGTATGGTCACTGCAGGGTTCCGCAGCACTGGAAGGAAGATCCACGCTTCGGAAAATGGGTGAATACTCAGCGAACTACGTTCAAACGCGGAAAGCTACCCACAGATCGGCGCGACAAATTAGAATCCATCGGCTTCGTTTGGAACACAAAAAGATAGGGTGCTCGATCCGAGACGATAACTACGGCTGCAGAAGCTCCGTCCGATACTTAGGGGCTAATTCTTGGGATCTCTTCTTTAACTCCGCCTGCTCTGCCTGGTCGAGCTGCGGCGGAGTGGATCTGAGGGTGGGCACGGTGGCGCCGACCTACGCGAAGAACTCTTCCTGCCCGGCCGGCGCACAGATGCAGAGCAGTCGGGCCGCTGCCCCGAAGGCGTTGGTGAAGAAATGCGGCGCGTTGGCCGGGATGGGATGAAGTCCGAACTGCATGCGAGATGGGGTCAGTCGAATCTCGGCATTCCGTCGCCTGAACCGACGGCGGCTTTGGCACAAACCCCCTCCACTAGATCACGAAAGGGATGATGCACTTCACGCGTTGCTGATACGACCGATACTGATCCGGGAACTGTTGGAGCATGAGCTTTTCTTCTTCGCTAAGCTTTATCCAAAAGCTTACGAACGCGAGGATGATGGCGACAAATCCGCCCAGATACCCGAATGCGATGGCGGTCGCGAGAAACATGGCCAGTAGTCCGGTGTAGATCGGATGACGGACGAGGCGATATGGCCCGCGTTCAATCAGTTCGTGTCCTTCTTTCAACGTGATGGTGCCACTCCAGTTGCGTCCAAGAGTTGCTCTCGCCCAAACGCAGAACGTGAGACCTGCGAGGCATAGAATCCCGGCCATCCGACCCACCGCTTCCGCTGCCGAAATAATTCGAACATTAAATGGATAGGGCAATCGGTGGCCCCTGGTCAAAAGAAGATAGGCTAACACCAGCAAGATCCAGTAACGCAGCCTTTGCGCACCGCTTTCACGGTAGATCGAACGCTTGTTCGATACCGCCGACAGCAGCCAAATTACGGAAAATAATATCCAGCATGCGCGAATGATATCGTCCGGCAATGAAGGGCTTTGCATGAAGCGCGTCATGAAGGTTCGACAACTTGCGTGACGAGCAAATCCGCGCAATCAACTCTCGAAGTTTATTCCTGTAGCCGTCGCCCTGTGGGGCAACGCGCGCGCGTCCCGCAGGGACGCGGCTACAGCCCGAGCTCACTAGCCGAACGTTTTGGCCGCACTGCGCAGGGCACGACCAGGCTTCCCAAATTTTGAGATTGTTGTGCCGGACGGTTTCGGGCAAGATTTCGCAGAATTGAAGGAATAAATCCTTTTGGTTTCCGTCATCTCTATTATCGCCTGAAGAGCAAGCACGGGCAAATGAACCTGAAAGTTGCAAATCTTGTGGCCGTCCAATTCGGCGTTTTCGTCGGAATCATGTCGTGGCTGGCATACTCCCGTCTCGAACCCGTCCAACCGCCGCGCATCGCAGCAGAAACGTCAGGGCGTCCCGTAAACTCCGTCAGACCTTCCGCACCTGTCGTTGCGCCGCGAAGCCAACGTCCCCATACCGTAGATTACCGGACCGACCGTCCGAAGGCGCGGCCGGTGGACGCGGAACCGGTTCTCACGGCGCACGATTACGATCAGGAGATCGCTCCGGACCCTGACGTCACTTCCGCCCCTGATGAAGGCTCTTTCGTTGGAGCTGCGCCCACCTACTCGCAAGTGGAGCAAGAACCGGCGGTAGCTTCACCCGAATACGTGCCGTCACCGCAGACCGTCGCATACAGCCAGCCCACCGAGCCCGCCGAATACGTTCAGCCTGCCCAGCTTGTCGTTTATTCTCAGCCCCAACTTGTCGTATTTTCCAACGCTGGCTCCTTTGGGCGTCGATGCCGATCGATGCCTCACCCGGGGGCGCCTATGCCGATTGCGCAGCAACACCCGAAGAGGGGAGAGTCTCACCTGAAGACGTGCGGGATACTCCCTCGTCCGAACACGAGCGTGCCAACCTGCCGGCCAACGCAGGATTTCAAGCCTCGGGGAAAGCGCTAGGCACATCCGGAGAAGTAGGATTCTCGATTTTCTTAGTCGGCGTTGTCTAATCTGAAACGATGAGAAGTTTCCTGGCGGACCTCCGATTCGGTCTGCGCGTGTTGAGAAAATCGCCCGGCTTCGCGCTCGTCGTTATCGCTGTCCTTGCCTTAGGAATCGGCGCGAACGCGGCGGTCTTCAGCGTGGTCGACGCCGTTTTGCTCCGGGCCCTCCCGCTGCGCGATCCGGAACGCGTTGTGATGATTTGGGAAAAAAATCCGGCGCTCGGTCCGCCAATCGGAGATCGAGTGCCAGTCGCGTACAGCAATTTCCTTGAGTGGGCCAGGCAGGCGACGCAATTCGAAACGATCGGCGGATTCGAGGATGCGAACTTCAATTTCACGAGCGGCCCCGAGCCCGAACGCATCGAAGGCGCGCGCGCGTCCGCGAACATTTTCACACTCTTCGGCGTGAGGCCGAGGCTCGGAACGAGCTTTGATGCCGCCGCGACAGACCCGGCCAAAAGCCATGTGGTGGTGCTGAGCGACGCCTTTTTCAACAACCATTTCGGCGGCGAGCGAACCGCTCTCGGCCAGACGCTCACATTGAATGACGTTGCCTACACAATCATTGGCGTCCTCCCGCCGGAATTTCATCTACCCGCCGCGCGCGAAGGACAGGATCAGCACTCGCCTAAACTCTGGGTGCCGTACGATTCTTCCGTGACCCAAAATCCGGTCGAGGCCAACCGCCGCAAAATGCAGGTCTACGGCCGGCTGCGCGACAACGTCTCATTGGAACAGGCGCGCGCGGAGATGGACGCGATCGGAAAGCGTTTGGCCGAACAAGATCAGAATGCCGGCTTTGGGGTGAATGTCTTCTCCGTCCACGTGGAAAACATGGGCACGGATCTGCGCCGGAATTTATTCGTGATGCTGGCCGCGGTCGGCTTCGTTTTGCTGATCGGCTGCGCGAACGTCGCCAACCTCATGCTCACGCGCGCGGCCGCGCGGCAAAAAGAAATGGCGATCCGCAAAGCGCTCGGCGCGGGACGCGGCCGGCTCGTCTCGCAGTTGCTCGCCGAAAGTTTTTTGCTCAGCGGCGCTGGTGCGGTGATCGGCCTCGGTCTCGCGCATCTCGGTATCAAACTGCTTGTGGCGCTCAAGCCGGCTGGGATCAACCGGCCGGAAGACATCCACCTAAATCTGTCCGTGCTGGTCTTCACGATGCTGGTTTCGATTCTCGCAGGCGTCCTTTTTGGAATTGTTCCCGCGCTGCTCGCCGCGCGCACCGATGTAAACGCGCTCCTCAATCAAACCCGCGGCGCGCAATCGGCCACCTCCTCGGGGCTGACGCGGCGCGTGCTCGTCGTCGCGGAAGTCGCTCTCGCGTGCGTGTTGCTCGTTGGCGCCGCGTTCATGATGAAAAGCCTGCTCGCGGTCTTGAACGTCGATCCCGGTTTTCGCGCGGACCATTTGCTCACGATGAAGTTCAGCATGCCGGCCTCGCGCTACGCGAACGACACGCAGATCGCCGCGTTTTGTCGCCAGACTTTCGAGAAAGTCTCGGCGCTCCCCGGCGTGAAAAGCGCCAGCTTTTCCGATGGCCTGCCGCTCACGCGCCTGCGCATGACGAAGTTCGCGGTTGAAGGACAGCCGCCGCCAACACGTGGCAGCGAGCCGACAGCCGACATGCGAGGCATTTTCACGGCCACTTATTTCGACACCGTCGGGATGCGACTGATTGCGGGCCGCAATTTCACCGCCGATGAACTCGCAAACAAACAACCGGTCATGGTCATCAACCAAAGCCTGGCCAAACACCTTTGGCCTAACGAAGACGCGGTCGGCAAACATCTGCGTAGCGTTCCGTCGAAAGCTGACACACCGCCGGTTGTCTCGACTGTCATCGGTGTCGTCACCGACACGCACCAACAGTCACTGGAGAGCGCCGCGCGGCCGGAGATCACGAAACCGATGGTTGACTACACGCAGCTCACCCTCGCGGTCCGCGGCAACGCGGACCCGGAGGTGTTGATCGCCAGCGTGAAAAGCCAGATTTGGTCGATCGACAAAAATCTTCCGGTCTTCGAAGTGCGAACCATGGAACAAGTGCTCGATGAAGATATAAGCCAGCGGCGCTTTGAGTCTTTCGTCATGAGCATTTTCGCCAGCCTCGCGCTGGTGCTCGCGTCGATCGGACTTTTTGGTGTGCTCTCGTCGCTCGTGAGTCAGCGCACGCAGGAGATCGGCATTCGCATGGCGCTCGGCGCGCAGACGAAAGACGTCCTGGGCATGGTGCTGGGCGAAGGGCTTCGAATGGTGGTTCTCGGCGTGATCATTGGCGTCGCCGGCGGTATCGCCCTGAGCCGGTATCTTTCCAGTTTGTTTTTCGGGGTCAGCCCTGCTAACCCCGCCACGTATGTCGAGGTCGTACTCTTGATGATCGGTATCGCGCTAGTGGCGTGTTTCCTGCCGGCCTGGCGTGCGGTTCGCGTTAATCCTATGGTCGCACTGCGCTATGAATGACCTGTCCTTGGTCGAAGTGTTCAGCGAATTTGTGCGGGACGATGAAGTACGGCTTTTCAAGTGCCCGTAATTTCGCTAGTCCAATCGACTTATGAAAAAGACTTTATGCCTTGCGGTCATCCTGGGCTTCGCCGGCGCGATGAGCGCTTTTTGCGGGCAGCAGTTCGATGCAGCGGGCTGGCGCGGCGTGCAGATCTATGACCTTCCCGCTTTGCAAAAGATTGAAGGCTCGCTGGCCGGGAAAGTCGTCGGCGTCCGCATTAATTATAGGGGCGACCGCATCAGCCACCCGAAACCCAACTGGCACGAAAGTTCCATCTGGCGCTACCGCCCCGGAGAAAAGGATAAATTCGCCTTTCTTCGCGTCATGGTGGCGAAAAAAGACCTGCCGTCTTTCAAATCCATTCCGACCGACTTCAAATCGCAGACTGAGATCGTCCTTTACGGCCAGGTGGGGCGAGATACGGAAGCGAACTTTCTCTTCATTCGATTGCTGGGCCGCAACGTGACTCTTGACCCTTCCGGCAACGCCAGCGTCGATTGGTGATACGCGCGTGGCGTTATGGCACCGCACCGTTGGTGGAATGGTAGCGCGAGTTTCTAGCTTGCGTCTTTTGGTTCACAAGCTTGAAGCTTGTGCTACTTCAAGAGAACGATGAACAAGCCACCGGTCGGGCTCACGCGCATTCTCGCTCTCTCCTTTTTCCTTGCCGCGATCGGCCAGTTGCACGCGGCCGATTATCCGGCGCCGGCGGAAGGCGACTACGTAATCCGCGATTTCAAGTTCGCTTCGGGCGAGACCTTGCCGGAATTGCGCATCCATTATCGGACGATCGGAAAGCCTGCGAAGGATGAGAAGGGCGTCGTTCGGAATGCGGTCCTCATCACGCATGGGACCACTGGCAGCGGCGCGCAATTTATCCGGCCGGAATTTGCGGGAGAACTTTTCGGGTCCGGGCAGCTGCTCGATGCCGCGAAGTTTTTCATCGTGCTCCCGGACGGCATCGGGCACGGGAAATCGAACAAGCCAAGCGATGCCATGCACGCGAAGTTTCCGCGCTACGGCTACGTCGACATGGTCGAGGCGCAATTTCGATTGCTGACCGACGGCCTGGGCGTAAACCATGCGCGGCTCGTCATGGGCACATCGATGGGCGGAATGCATACCTGGCTATGGGGCGAAACGCATCCGGATTTCATGGACGCGCTCATGCCGCTGGCGAGTTTGCCGACGCAGATTTCCGGGCGCAACCGCGCTTGGCGCCGGATGATTATCGACGCGATCCGCCACGATCCCGAATGGCGCGGAGGCGATTATTCCGCCCAGCCGCAAAGTCTTCGCACGGCCGCGCAAATGCTGTGGTTGATGAGCAGCAATCCGGTCCTGCGCCAGAAGGAATCGTCCACGCTCGCAAAAACCGATGAGGCGCTCGACAAATTCGTCGCGGATTATCTCAAGACGGGCGACACGAACGACATGCTCTACGCCCTCGAGGCATCGCGTGATTACGATCCGGGCCCGGGCCTGGAGAAAATCCGCGCGCCGCTCGTGGCGGTGAATTCTGCGGACGATTTGATAAATCCGCCGGAGCTGGGAATTCTAGAGCGCGAAATCAAGCGCGTGGCCAAGGGACGCGGGGTCGTGATTCCGTTAAGCGACAAAACTCGCGGGCACGGAAGCCATACGATCGCGACGTTGTGGAAGGGCGAGCTCGAGGCGCTGTTGAAGCAATCGGAAAAGTAGTGCGGTCCTTCGACTGCCGCTCAGGGATGACAGAATTCGACGCGGAGCAATATTTTCATCAACAGATCCCGATCACGCGCGCGATGGGCGTGCGGGTGGTGGCGCACGATGAAAACCAATTCGTCGTCGAAGCGCCAGTCGCCCTGAACTCCAATCATCTGCGCACCGCTTTCGGTGGAAGCATTAATGCGGTCGCCACACTCGCCGCCTATGGGTTGCTCTGGCTCGGACTGCGGGAGCATGCCGTTCACGTCGTCGTCGCGGAAAGTTCCATCCGCTTTCTGCGGCCGGTGCGTGAGACGATTCGCGCGGTCTGCTTCCGCCCCAATGCTGACCATTGGAGTGCATTTCGCGCTGAATTCGCCGAGAAAGGCAAAGCGCACATAGCAATTCGAGTGAATGTCGTGGAAGAGGGCCGGTCGGTTGCTGAATTTGAGGGGATCTTCGTCGCCCGAAAAAATTGAGCGCGAGCCGCTACTCTTCCTTCTCCAGCTTCAGTGCCGCGGAGTTCATACAGTAACGACGACCGGTCGGCCTCGGACCATCCGGAAAGACGTGGCCGAGATGACCGCCGCAGCTGGCGCACAACACTTCGGTCCGAGTCATCATGAATTTGCCGTCGGTCTCCGTGGCCACGGCGTCCTTCGCGAGCGGCTGGTAGAAACTCGGCCACCCGCTTCCGGATTCGAACTTCGTCTCCGAGCTAAACAACGGATTTCCGCAGCCCGCACATTTGTAGATGCCCGGATCATGCGTGTCGGCATACTCGCCGGTAAACGCTCTCTCAGTCCCCTTCTCGCGCAGGATATGATACTGCTCCGGCGTCAGCGTCTTTTTCCATTCGGCATCCGTTTTTTCGATTTTCTCACTCATATCTTGTCTCTCATTTTCGAAGCAACGGGCGTCACTGCAACCAGCCACCCACGGCCTGGATCGGCTCGATCTGACCCGCCGGCGTCACCCACGCGGCGATCGCGCTCCGTGAATTGGCGGCCTGCTTCGACGATTCAGCGGGAAGCCGCAGTTCCTTCACGCCTGATTTCATTCCTTCGTTCGTCAACCCAAGCACAACGAAATCATGCACCAATTTTCGCCCGTTGTTTTCTCCCGCGGTCACATCCGCGCCGAGCGCAAAACCCAAGCGCGCTACATGAATTTCATAGTGCCGCCCCGCGCTGGTCGCGGGCTTGAAGGCGGCCGTGACCCGCTCTCCATTGATCGTGATTTTCAATACGCCCGGCGTCTCTGTGGCCGCGGGCGGAAGTGCGGCATTACTCCAGGCCGCGCCGTCGAGAACAAACGCCGGCGTGTAAACATTTTCGATTTTCCAGCGCATGGAATAATCGGCCTGCCGCTCCGTCCACGTTTTCGACGCGAAAGGATCGCGCCAGCCGAGGTGGTCCCAGTAATCGACGTGAAATGCGACCGGCACAAAATCCTGCCAGAGCCGCGGCTCGTTTTTCAAATTGCTCAACCACGCCTCCGCGGGCAGGCAACTGCTGCAACCTTCCGAGGTGAAGAGCTCGAGGAGATGGGTCCGGGCCGGTTTGCTTTCGAAAACGACGTCACCGCCTTGCGCCGTCGCGGCCCCGAGAACGGACACGAGAAGCAGCGCGTGCCTGATCATACGGAAATGCTAAGGCGCGATAATGGATTGCGCGAGCTTCGCGATGAGCGCGCCCACAATGACGAGGAAAAAAATCCGCACGAACCGGCTCCCTTTCGCAATCGCGAGCCGGGTCCCGATCGTCGCGCCAAGAACGCTGCAGACTGCCATCGGCACGGCGTATTGGTAAATGATGTTTCCGCTCCAACCGAAGTAGATGACCGAGGCGATGTTGGTGGCCCAATTGATCACCTTGGCCGAGGCCGACGCCGAGAGAAAATCGAATCCGAAAACTCCGACGAAGAGAAAGATGAGAAAGCTGCCGGTGCCCGGGCCAAAAAACCCATCGTAGAAACCGAGGCCGGCGCCGATCAAAACGCCGAGCCATTTCGCTTTTTCCGGCGCGTGCTTGGGCTGGTGAATGAGCCCAAGGTCTTTGACGAAGAAGACATAAATCGCCACGAGAACGAGCAGCACGAGAACGATCGGGCGCATGAACGCCGTGTGGAGGAGCGTGACCGTGCGCGATCCGAGGAAGGAAAAGACGAACGCCGTGATCGCCGCCGGCAGAACGGTCGACCAATCAATCGCGACATGGCGCGCGTAACGCTGCACCGCGATGGTTGTTCCGGCGCAAGAGGCGAATTTGTTCGTGCCAAGAATCGTCGCGACGGGCGCACCCGGCAGCAAAATGAGCATCGCGGGAATCTGGATCAAGCCGCCACCGCCGACGACGGCATCGATGAAACCGGCCAGGAGTGAAGACACACAGAGCAACAGAATCAAGGTCATGGCAGCTTTGCGTCACCAGCCTTCGCTCGCGCGCGCTGAAAGTCTAGAATGGGTGGATCGCCGCATGATGAAACGAACGCGTTGGGATGAGACTCGCAGCGCTTGAATGTTAACAAACCGCTGTCATCCCGAGCCGCGCAGATGGCGAGGGGCCCGCACAGGCTGACGAACCTCCTCCTAATATCCAGCGTGGCCCACCAGCGCATGGGAGGTCAGCGCTCCTCCCAAGGTCGCGGTCCCGTCTGCGTGACTCGGGATGACAGGCGGGTGGATCGCGATGGCCGCAGAACATTTGGCCGGCGCAGGCGGATTATTGTCACAATTAGGTGACGTTCTTTGACAAGCAGCGCGCGGGTCTGCAAGCTCGCGGAAAGCGTCCGCGCCGCCATGTCGAGCACAAGAATCCTGATCATCGAGGACGAACAAGACGTGATCGATCTGCTCACGCTGAATCTACGGAAAGCCGGCGGGTTTGCGGTGAGCACCGCCACCGATGGCGCGGCCGGGCTGCGCAAAGCGCGCGAAGAATTGCCGGCCCTGATCATTCTCGACCTGATGTTGCCCAAAATGCCGGGACTTGAAATTTGCAAGGTCCTGAAGACGGATGCCGCCACGCGACAGATCCCGATCATCATGCTGACCGCGAAGGCGGAGGAAATCGATCGCATCGTCGGGCTGGAATTTGGCGCGGACGATTACGTCACGAAACCGTTCAGTCCGCGCGAGCTGATTCTTCGGGTCAATGCCATTTTGCGCCGCGGCAAAGGTGAAGTCGCCGAAGAAAAAAAGTTATCGATCGGCGCGATCACGCTCGACCCGGCGCGGCACCACGTCGCCGTGGGCGGAAAACCAGTGCGGCTCACCAGCGTCGAATTCAAATTGCTCAGCATGCTGATGCAGCGGCAGGGCCGCGTGCAGGCGCGCGATCGCCTGCTAAATGAAGTTTGGGGGTACGAAAGCTTGATCGACACTCGCACGGTGGATACGCACGTGCGCCGGCTGCGCAAAAAACTCGGCAAAGCGGCCGTGGCCATCGAGACCGTGCGCGGCTTCGGCTATCGCATCCGGGAAAGCTGAGCGCTCATGGGCTGGTTCGCGCTTTGCCTGTTCGCCATGGTCTTTACTGCGACCTGGCTTGTCGTTTGGCGACGATGGATTGCTCCGTGGAAGGATGTGGGAGAGTTGTCCCAGGCCCTTGTCGACAAGCGTCCCCCGCGAAAATTTCTCATCAGCGCCAATCCCCAATCACGGAGAATCGGACTCGCGCTCGAGATGCTGGCCGATCGTCAACGCGAGCTCGAAGAACGCTTTCGCGAGGGTGAATTCAGCGTTCAAGCGGTTTTCGGCGCGATGCTCGATGGTCTCGTCGTCGTGGACGATCGGCGCCGGGTTCGCATGATGAATCGTGAATTTCGCCGCGTGTTTGGACTGGAGGAGGCTGAGCCGGGCACGCCACTTCTCGAGATGATCCGGCACGCATCGATCGATCGTCTCGTCATGGAAGCGATCCGCGTGAGGGAGCCGCGACGGGAATCAATTCAGATGTCGCGCGGGCCGAGCGAGGGTCGCGAAATGGAGGTCAGCGCAGTGCCGCTCGGCGAGAATGCGGCGCAAACGGAGGGCGCCGTGGTTTTATTCCATGATATCACCCAACTGCGGCAGGTGGAAGAAATGCGGCGCGATTTTGTTGCGAACGTTTCGCACGAACTGCGTACCCCGTTGTCGATCTTCCGGGGTTATCTCGAGACTTTGCTGGATGATCCGCACCAGCCGCCCGGCGAATTGTTGCGCATTCTCGAAGTCATGGAGCGGCATTCCGATCGTTTGTACGCCCTGGTGGAAGATGTTCTGAGCCTGGCGCGACTCGAATCACCGGCAGCCGAGCTCGATTTGTCCGAGATCAGTTTGCCCGAGTTCTTGCAGGAGATCCTGCGCGATTGGGAAAAGCGGCTCGAGGCGAAGCAGCTCAAGTCGCACCTCGATGTCCCACTGGATTTGCCGAAGCTGGAGGCGGATGAGAGCCGGCTGCAGGAAATCATTTACAATCTTCTCGATAACGCCGTGAAATACTCTCAACCCGGGGGCCGGATTTCCCTGCAGGCCGCCGTGAGCGGCGATCGAGTGCGCATAAGTGTTTCCGATGAAGGCATTGGAATTGGCGAGAACGATCTGCCGCGCATCTTCGAGCGTTTCTATCGTGCCGACAAAGCGCGGAGCCGCGAGCTGGGCGGAACGGGATTGGGCCTCTCGATCGTAAAGCACATAGCGCAACTGCATGGCGGCACTGCCGAAGCGCAGAGTGAGCCAGGCAAAGGCACGACGATCAGCGTCCTTCTTCCTCTAGCGCAGAATCGCTGACCCGGTTTTTCCGCAGTCATCCCGAGCCGCGCAGACGGCGAGGGACCTCACACAAACAGTTCGGCTTCCCGACGTGGGAAAGCGAAAATTGCAGTTGCGGGGTCCCTCAGCGTCTACGCGCTTCGGGATGACCACGCTTTCTCCCACTCGTCGCTTCTTCTAAGGTCGCGGGAGTCAGAGAGCGTCCGTCACACAAACGTCACACAAAAGAAATTGCCGGGCGGATGACGTTTCCCCGAATGTGCCTTCCGCATGGAAGGCGTCGCTCATCCCCGCACTCTCATTCCGGCGCGAACCACGTCGCGCCGCGCCCAGGTGGTGGTCGAACAAGGCATTAAGGCGTTCTTCGGCGGCAACGCGCTTGTCGCCATCATCGTGCTCGCGTTGATCACCATTTTCCTTTTCCGCGAAGGTTTCGGATTCTTCGGTCAAAACCTGGCAAACCTTCGCCTCTATCGGCAAGCTGGTCTCGAATACGTCGATATCATTCGCGGTGTTTCGGCAAAGCACGAAGCGCTCTCGCGCAATTTGAGCGAGATCCGGCTGCGCGAAGTGCGAACGATGGAAAAACGAAACACGCCGCTCGAAGAGATCAACGCCGCGCTTGCGCCCTTCGATCAATTCGCGACCGTTTTCAGCGATACGGTCGAGAATCTGCACGGCATCGTCTCCAACCTGACCGACCAGGCGAGCGCATTGAAGGAAGCACTTTTCGCACGCGCCGAATTATTGGCACAACGCAATCAACTGGAACGCAGTGGCGCCCATGCGGTCGCGGCAAAAATCGTCGTCCCGGAAGTCGATCGCACCGCCGCTCTGGCGAGCCTGCGCGAAGGCTCTGCGAATTTTGAGTCCGTCAGCGCCGAGATGACGGCGCAGCTTTACAATCTCCTCGCTCAGGCCCCGCCGTTGCCGGATCCCGCGGGGCAGAAAGCTTTCGAACAATGGAAAACGCAGACGCGCAAATACCTCGCTGGATTGCCGGCGGCTTCGGAAAAATTGCGGACCTGGTCGCCGGACGCCCCGATACCGTGGTATCGGTCGATCAGCTCTTTTCTCTTTGGTCGTGAATGGGTGACGGCGAGTTTTTGGCAGGACTGGTACGGGATTATTCCTTTGCTGGTCGGATCGATTCTCGTCTCGATTGTCGCGCTGTTTTTCGCAGTGCCGCTCGGCGTGGCTTCAGCAATCTACGTGAGTGAAATCGCGTCCCGTCACGAGAAAAGGCTGATCAAGCCATACATCGAATTCATCTCTGCCATTCCCTCGGTGGTCCTCGGATTTTTTGGAATCGCGGTCGTCGGGCAAGCGGTCCGGGCCGCCTCGCAATCGTCGTTTTTCAAGTGGGTTTCGTTTTTTCCAATCAGCGAGCGGCTGAACATTTTCACTGCGGGTTGTCTGCTCGCCCTCATGGCGGTGCCGACGATTTTCACCCTTTCGGAAGATGCCCTGCGCAATGTCCCGCGTGGTTTCAAGGAGGCCTCTTATGCCTTGGGCGCGAACCGGCTGCAAACGATCGCGCGCGTCCTCGTGCCCGCATCGTTGTCCGGCATCGTCTCGGCGGTGCTTCTCGGGCTGGGCCGCGTCATCGGCGAAACCATGGTCGTCCTGCTTTGCGCCGGAAACCGGATCGCGATTCCAGATTTCACTCAGGGCCTGGGCGCGATCTTTCAGCCCGTGCACACGATGACCGGAATCATCGCGCAGGAAATGGGCGAGGTGGTGCGCGGGAGCACGCATTACCGCGCGCTTTTCATGGTGGGCCTTGTGCTTTTCACCATCACGCTCGGGATCAATTACCTCGCGCAGAAATTCGTCAGTCGTTTCCGCATGAGCATTGGATGATTTAACCTTTTCCCCGGCATTGATTAAGTGATCACCACCGCTTCCAATTCTCGCCGCGTTCATCTGGTCCAGGGGATCGTTTTCTGGGCCTTCCGTCTGGCGACCTATTTCATCCTCGCCTGTGCGACCTACATCTTTCTCGACATCGGCATCAAAGGCAGCCGGACCGTTTTCACCGCCACTCCACCCTTCATCAACCTCCCGTTTCTGACCGAGCCGCCCCAAACGCTTTACGTCTTCGATTACGAGGGAAAGAAGCTGACGCTGAGCGATCGGCAATTTCGCGATTGGAAAGCCGCGCATGCCGGCACTGAGGTGGAGGCGTCGAGCGTCGCGTATTCCGCGGGCGGCATCTGGCCCTGCATCGTCGGGACCGCGCTGCTCGTGATCGGATCGATGGCGCTCGCGTTGGGCATCGGAATCAGCAGCGCGATCTACCTGAGCGAATACAGCCGGAACGGCCGCCTGATTCGTCTCGTGCGCATCGCCATTCTCAATCTTGCCGGCGTGCCTTCGATTGTTTTCGGGCTCTTCGGTTTCGGATTGTTCGTGATCTTCTTCGGCTGGAACGTCTCGCTCATCGCGGGCTGGTTCACGCTCGGTCTAATGGTGCTGCCGGCGATCATCACCGCGAGCGAAGAATCATTGCGCGCCGTGCCGCAGGGATTACGTGAGGGATCACTCGCCCTGGGCGCGAGCAAATGGCAGACGATCCGCAAGAACGTTCTGCCGTACGCGATGCCCGGAATTCTGACCTCGTCCATTCTTGGCATCGCACGAGTCGCGGGTGAGACCGCGCCGATCATGTTCACCGCCGCCTATGCCATGAAAGATGAGATGCCGTGGCAGGTCGCCCGCTGGACCGATTTCTTTTTCCAAGGCGTCATGGCATTGCCGTATCACATCTATGTTGTCAGCTCGAAAATCCCGCAGAACGATTACACCGAGCGCGTCCAATATGGCAGCGCGTTTGTCTTTCTTTTCCTCGTGATGCTGATTGCACTCACGTCGATTGTCTTGCGAGAACGAAGCAGGAGCCGTCTATCATGGTAAGCGTTGCCGAAATGCCGGAAATAACCTCACAGATCACCGTCAACCAGCCAGAGCCGATTTCGAAATCGGAGATCGGGCGCGGCATGATCGAGATCGAGCATCTCGATTTCAAGTATGGCGCGCATCAGGTCCTGCACGACGTAAATTTGAGCATTCCCGCGCGAGCGGTCACCGCCTTCATCGGGCCTTCGGGATGCGGAAAAACCACGCTGCTGCGTTGCCTCAATCGCATGAACGATCTCATCGATGGCGCGCGCATCACGAGAGGTTCGATCCGAATCGAAGGCATCGACATCAACACGCCAGGCGTCGACGTGGTCGATCTCCGGCGGCGAGTCGGCATGGTCTTTCAGAAATCGAATCCATTTCCGAAATCGATTTACGACAACGTCGCCTACGGTTTGCGCATTGCCGGAATCACGAAACGAACGCTGATCGACGAGGCGGTGGAGAAAAGTCTGCGCTCGGCCGCGCTCTGGGAGGAAGTGAAAGATCGGCTGCACGTCAGCGGCTACGGACTGTCCGGCGGCCAGCAGCAACGTCTTTGCATCGCACGCGCCCTGGCGGTCGAACCGGAGATCGTGCTAATGGATGAACCGTGTTCCGCGCTCGATCCGATCGCGACGGCGAAAGTTGAGGAATTGATCCGTCAACTCAAGGAGCAATACACCATGGTGATCGTGACGCACAACATGCAGCAGGCTGGCCGCTGTTCCGATCACACTGCATTCTTCTATCTCGGCCGCCTGATCGAGTTCGACGGCACTGCGAAAATATTTTCGAATCCAGCCCAGCGGCAAACGGAGGAATACATCACCGGCCGTTTTGGTTGATGGATTAAAACACTCCATGATTACACCCAGACATACTCTTGGAACTTTCGACGAAGCGCTTGCTTCGCTACGCAACAACGTTCTCATGATGTCGAGCCTAACCGAACGCAGCCTCGACCGCGCGATCACCGGCCTGTTCCAGCGCGATGACGACATGTGCGCCATCGCGATCGCCGACGACGAGGAAATCGATCAACTCGAAAAGCAGGTCGACAAGGATGGCATCGAGCTGCTGCTGCGTTTTCAACCGGTCGCTTCCGACCTGCGTCGCGTGGTTTCAGCGATGAAGCTCTCATCCAATCTCGAGCGTATGGCGGACCAGGGGACGAACATCGCGCGCCGGGCGCGCAAACTGAATCAACATCCGGCGTTGCCCGAAACGGAATTGATCACGCCCATGTACACCCACGCGATGGCGATGTTTAAGGACGCCATCGATGCCTACGTGCGCGAGGACGTCCAGCTCGCTCGCGCGGTTGTTCCACGAGACCAGGCCCTCGATGAGATGAATGCAGCGGCCAGCCGGCATCTCATCGAACGAATGGCGGAAGATCCTGCCCAACTGCGCGGCTATCTGAACCTGATTTTTGTTTCGCGTTGTCTCGAACGAGTCGGTGATCACGCCACGAACCTGGCGGAGGATGCCGTTTACGCGGCGGCGGCGGAGGACATTCGGCATCAGCATTTCCCCGCGGCAGCAAACGAGTAGAGGCAAGCTCACGTTGCTTCCTGGTAGGGACGCCTCTCCGAGCCGGCCGACTTATTTTGGCTGCCCCAATCGAAACAAGAAATCGACGGACGCCCCGGGGGTGCGTCCCTACCTGGTTTGGGAAAGACGCGCCGGTTAATTCAAGAGCGCCACAGTCCGATCCCCAGTCGAGGGACAACGAACCTTCGTCAGCTCCCATTCGGAAAAATATTGAGAGATCCGCCGGGCAAATTGCCGGGGGCGCTCCGCGTAGAACCGCTCGCCGAGCGCGATGGCCGTGCGCTCGAGTTCCTTCTCCCTGGAATCGATGAGCGCATTGAGAATGCGGTCCCCATGTTTACGGGCGCATCCAATCGAGGAAAGACGTTCGGCCACAAAGGCGAGGTCGTGGACCTGACCAAGATACTGGCCAATCGTTTTTAGTTCGTCGTTCAGTTCCCCAAAGACAGCAGGCGCCAGTGGCTGCAAAATCCGGAGCTGATACCCAAGCTCCTTCGCCCGTTTTCGAAATGTGTGAAGATTTTTCGTGCTCGTTTTTTCGATCGCGGCCTTGAGAGCTTTGCGGCCCCGCTTGTAAGTCTTCTGCACGCATTTGCGCAGTTGCTTGCAGCGCAGATCGTCCAACGGCCAGGCCTGGATACGATCCAGTGTCTGGGTCAGCCGTTGTTTCGCTTCCTCGGGCCATTCCGAAAACGCCGCCAAAAAACTATCGAGCTCGAAGGCGAGAAGTTCTTCGGTCTCTCGAAAGCTGCGCTTTTTGCCTCTCGCGAATTCACGGAGCTGCCGCACCGTCTGCAGACGAACCTCGGCATCGCGCACTTCGGAAATGAGCTGCCCGACTTTGCGCAAACACCGGTCCTCGCGTTTCCAAACGCCAGGATCTATTTCGCCGGCGGCCAGGCGGAGCGCGGACCGCGCCTTCTTGAGATGCTTGCGGGTTTCGTGAACAGGCGAGCCTTTCCCGTTTTGTTCGGCGCTGCTCGCACGGATCGCGCCTTCGATCTGGTGACAGACAATTCTCTGAACGGCATCTCCGACCGTTTCATCCTGCCGCAACTCGTAGCTCATAATTCCCGGTCCCGTCAGTCGTGGGCGAGCGCGACGTTGCTGTATTTCGGTTTGCCGGTGACATCGCGGCCAATCCAGTCCGGCGGCTCGAAGGCCGCGCAGCTTCTTTGGTTATCGAATTCCACTTCGGCCACAACGAGGCCGTCGTGCCGGCCGCGATAAATATCGATCTCGATCGTGTGTCTTTTCCACGGCACATCGTAGCGGACCTTGGTCAATCTGCGACCGACCGTGACCGGCCAGAGCGCATTGAATTGCTCGACGCTCAGGCGAATCTCACGTTCTTCCCGCTCGCCCTTGGTCCCTTGCTTGAAAGTAAGCGAGCGGATAGAGCCTTTCTTGCGCAGACGAACCTGAAGGCCGCCGCGCCCGACGGCGAGATAGCCCTGCTCAATGATGTCGTGCGGAAATTTTTTCAGGCCCGGCGGAAACTGCTTCAAGAGAAATTTTCGTTCGATCTCCCGCGTAGATTGCTTTTTCGGCGCGCTCATTCTTGCCGGTCTTATTTTCGTGAACGCGAGAAACATTTCCAGGATCTTACGCGGCCGTCTTCAAACCCCAACGCGGGCCATTCATTTGATCATTCTTGTTTCGGGTCACGTTCCGGACCCGTCAAAAACTTTCGTGTGACATTTTCATGGCTTTGATCTCGTGGTGCGATCGCAGTTGCGTGTGACAAGACACATGAGGAGTTCACGAGATTGTCACTGAGCCGTCACCAACGCGTAACAGATTCGTGATAGAGTTTCGACAAACGACAAGAGCTCATCGCCAAATATGAAAACAACATTCTTCACTTTCGTCTCAGCCTTCACCCTGATCTTCACTTCCACCAGAGCGCACGCGGACCGTCTCGTCATCAAAGGATCGGATACTTTGGGCGCGAAATTGGTCCCGCAATTAGCCGAGGAATTTAAAACAAAAAACCTCGACGCCACTTTCGATATCGCGGCGGAAGGCTCGACCACGGGATTTGCCGCCCTGATCGATAGCACTGCCCAGATTGGCATGGCCAGCCGCCCGGCAAAGCCGGCAGAGATTGCGGCGGCGAATGCGAAAGGCGTTACACTAAAGGAGACGATCGTGGCTTACGACGGCGTGCCGTAATTGTAAACGCGGCGAATCCAATCAAGAGCCTGACGAAGAAACAGGTCGAACAAATCTTCACAGGCGAGGTCGCGGACTGGAGCGCGGTGGGTGGGTCGAGTGGCTCGATCTCCATCTATACGCGCAACACTTCCTCCGGCACTTACTCCGAGTTCAAGGAACTCGCGATGAACAAGCGCGATTATGCGAACTCCGCGCAGAAGATGGCGGGGAATGAACAAATCGCTGCGGAAGCAGGAAAGAATGCGAACGGCATCGGCTACGTTGGGCTTGCTTACTCCAAGGCCGAGGGAATCAAAGTCGTCCCGATTGATGGCAAGCTTCCGTCAGTCGAGAGCGTGCAAAAGAAAACTTATCCGTACGCCCGCCCAACCTTTTTCTATACGAACGGCGAACCGGCAGGACTGGCGAAGGCATTCGTTGAATTCACGCTCAGTGCGGCCGGTCAGAAGATTGTGGCCGGCGCAGGCTTCGTCCCGATTCACTGAGCCTGGTGCAGTTTTCCGCGCAGAATTGCTCGACGCGCACCAGAATCGCATCGCGGATCTGCCGGACTCTCTCCAACTTTTCTTCGGGCTCAAAATGGACACGCTGATAGACGCTTGCATGTTCGCGGTCAGGAAGCGGTGCCGCGGCGCTCCAGCGTCGCCAAAATTCCATCCGGTTCGCAGCACGTCGAACGGAGCTTCGCCAGCGCCTTGAGATCGCGTTTGAAGACTGGATCGCTCTGCACGCAATCTTGTAGGCATTTCAAGTTCGCCTCGAGTTCGGGAGCGAGTTTCCTCGGCAATGAATAAATCATCCAATTCTGTTGCCGCTCGGCTACGACCATTTCGCGCTCTCTCAAATAGCCGAGGTGCTTGGAGATTTTTACCTGCGGCTCGTCCAAAATTTCCTGAAAGTGGCAAACGCAGAGCGGTGTTTGCGCGAGCAAGTGCAGTATGCGCAGGCGCGTCCGATCGCAAAAGCACTCGTAAATTTGAATCAGGTCCATGAAACGACTCAACTTTTATTCGGATTCATCTATCGCTCGACCCGCAGCGCGGGCTGAAAATAGCTGGTGCGAAGTTGCAGAGACACTTTCACCAGTGCGACCATGACAGGCACCTCGACCAGCGGGCCTATCACTGCTGCGAAGGCCGCGCCCGAGTTCAGCCCGAACACCGCAATAGCGACTGCAATCGCCAACTCGAAGTTGTTGCTGCCGGCGGTGAAAGCCAGGGTGGCCGAGCGCTCATAGTCATTTCCGAGCCGTCTGCTCATGAAGAAGCTCAGGAAAAACATCACAACAAAATAGATGAGCAGCGGGATCGCGATACGCAGCACATCCAGAGGTATGCGCACAATCTCCATTCCTTTGAGGCTGAACATCGCCACGATTGTGAAAAGCAGCGCTGCAAGAGTCAGAGGACTGATGCGGGGAATAAACTCGCGCTCATACCACGTGCGGCCCTTCAGGCGCAGCAGCGACACTCGCGTTGCAAGCCCGGCGAAAAACGGAATACCAAGGTAGATGAAGACACTGGTCGCTACGCTCGCCATCGTGACCTTCGAGAGATCAATTGAGCCCAGCGGAATCCCCAGCAGTGGAGGCAGGATCTTGATGAAAAGGTAAGCAAAGGGGGCATAGAAGAGCACTTGGAAAATGGAATTGAAGGCCACCAGCCCAGCGCAGTATTCAGCGCTGCCCTTGGCGAGATCATTCCAAACGATCACCATGGCAATGCAACGCGCCAAGCCAATCAGGATCAGGCCCACCATGTAGTCGGGGTGACCCCGCAGGAAGACTAT
>DASVJK010000093.1:0-1830 GCA_036385955.1 Chthoniobacterales bacterium
CATGGGATCGGTTCGAACTTGCCCGGCCAGTCGCCGCGGAGGTGCGGCCATGCGAGCCATGTGGACTCGTGTGGCTCCCACTCGGCGGGCATGCGGTAGCCCTGCGCTGCGGGGAAAGGCTTGGCGCGCGTCGCGGATCGCTTGGTCATTCTCGGTCCAGTCATTTTCCGTCAATCATGCGGCTGGTGATGGAAGCGTAGCTGTCAATACGGCGGTCGCGCAGGAAGGGCCAATTGCGGCGAATGTCTTCCAGATGACGCAGGTCCACTTCGCCGAGCAGAATTTCTTCCTTGTCGTGGGAAGCTTCGGCGAGCACGCGGCCGAAGGGGTCGCAGAAGAACGACCCTCCCCAGAATTCGAGGCCTTTGCCGGACACGGAATTGCCGCGGATGTTACCGGTCTCGAAGCCAACGCGATTCACCACGCCGACATAAACGCCGTTCGCGATCGCGTGCGCCCGCTGAATCGTACGCCAGGCATCGTGTTGCGCCTCGCCGAATTCCGCCTTCTCCGCGGGATGCCATCCGATGGCCGTGGGATAAAACAGAATGCTGGCTCCCTGCAGTGCGGTAAGGCGCGCGCCTTCGGGATACCACTGATCCCAGCAGATGAGCGTGCCGAGTTTTCCGGCGGAGGTGTCGAAGGCCTTAAAGCCGAGATCGCCGGGCGTGAAATAAAATTTTTCGTAGTAGAGCGGATCGTCGGGAATGTGCATTTTGCGGTAGATGCCGCGCAGCATGCCATCCGAATCGAAGATCGCGGCCGTGTTGTGATAGAGGCCGGGCGCTCGCTTCTCGAAGAGCGATGCGATCAGCACGACTTTATTCTTCTGGGCGGCTGCGGCAAGCTTCTCCGTACCCGCGCCGGGGATCGGCTCCGCGAGATCGAACAGAGCGGCATCTTCGCGCTGGCAGAAATACTGCGTCTGGAAAAGCTCGGGCAGGCAGACGACGTCGGCGCCCTTTCGCGCCGCCTCCGAAACGCGATCGAGCGCCTTGGCCAGGTTGTCGGCAGGCTCGGGCCCGCACGACATCTGGACCAGGGCGACGGTGAACTTGTCTCGCACTTTTTCTCCCAGGGTTCGCCAGAACTTAACACCCGCTAGACTTTGTCATCCTGAGCGAAGCGAAGGACCAGCTGTCTCATGCACCGGCAAAAAAAGCAGGTCCTTCGCTTCGCTCAGGATGACAACTCATGAAGGATGTTGCTCATACAACGATCAGCTTAACTTTCAACACGCGCTCTAGGATATCAAAGTGCGCGATGCGGGCGTGATTGTTGCAACATTACAGCAAAAGCAGGTCGCCGCGTTCCCCTCACTTCTAGTAAATTGTTTCTTCAGTCAAAATCGTTTTCTCATTCTGGAGGTTCGTCCTTGAAGCACAAAACTGTCGCGGAGCACGGCCATCATCAGGAAGGTGCGGGAATCGACCGCAAGCTGCACGATCCGGTAACCGACCGTCTGATTCCGCTGCAGCCGCTGGATCTCGGCAAGATTCGATCCATTGACGACCTGGTGCGCGCGATGTCCAGAACAGCCTTTACCGGCCGCCAGCTCGGCGAAGCTGCCGACGTGCTGGAGGCCATGGCGCGCGACAAAGAGTGCTTTGTCGTTATGACGCTCGCCGGCGCAATGACCGTGGCCAAGCAGGGCTTGGTGATTGCCGAGTTGATCGATCGCGGCATCGTGAATGCGATCGTTTCCACCGGGGCGCTGATGGCGCATGGGCTGGTCGAAGCGACCGGGCGCGCGCATTTCCGGCACAATCCCGAGCTCAGTGACGAGGAACTCTACGAGGCCGGATACAACCGCGTCTATGACACGCTCGA
>DASVJK010000094.1:0-45103 GCA_036385955.1 Chthoniobacterales bacterium
AGCTTGAGCCGCGAGCGCTTTCAAAGCGTCCTTGGTCACGCTAAGCCGAACACCCTCCATCGCGAAGAGTTTGGTGTACTGCTTGATCATCGCATTCTTCGTCTCCGTCAAAATGGCGACCATCTCTTCCTCAGTGAGAGCGTCGAGAGCGCTGAGGACTGGCAAGCGCCCGATGAATTCCGGGATCATGCCAAAGCTAAGCAAATCTTCCGGTTCAACATGCCGCACGGCTTCCCGCGCAAGCGCAGCTTCGACCTCCAGCGTTGGGCTGTTGAACCCCATCGTGCGTTGGCCAATGCGCTTCTGCACGATCCTATCGAGCCCGACGAAAGCGCCGCCGCAGATGAAGAGAATCTTCTCGGTGTTAACCTGGATGTATTCCTGGTGCGGGTGCTTCCGGCCACCTTGTGGCGGGACGTTGCACGTGCTGCCTTCGAGGATCTTCAGCAGCGCCTGTTGCACGCCTTCGCCCGAAACATCGCGTGTGATGCTGACGTTGTCAGTTTTGCGACCGATCTTGTCGATCTCGTCGATGTAAACGATCCCGATCTCGGCGCGCTTGACGTCGTAGTCGGCATTTTGGAGCAAACGGAGGATGATGTTCTCCACATCCTCCCCAACGTAACCCGCTTCGGTCAGCGTCGTCGCATCCGCGATGCAAAACGGTACGTCGAGAATTTTAGCGAGAGTTTTCGCAAGCAGCGTCTTGCCGGATCCCGTCGGCCCGATAAGAAGAATGTTGCTCTTCTCGATTTCCACGTCGGCGAATGGATCGGGCTGAAAAGCCGCGGACGTGTCTGTCGGAGTGGCGCTTTGCAGGACGCGCTTGAAATGATTATGGACGGCGACCGAGAGCGTCTTCTTTGCGATGTCCTGACCGATGACATACTGGTCGAGAGCGTGGCGAATGTCGGCCGGTTTCGGAACACGAATCGTCGACGATTGCCGGCGCGCATCCTCACTTAATTCCTTGTCGAGGATGCTCTTGCAGACGTTGATACAACTGTCGCAAATGTAAACGCCCGGACCGGCAATGAGCTTGCGCACCTCCGCGTGGCTTTTACCACAAAAGGAGCACATTGTGAGGTTGGAAGCGCGGGCCATGGTGGCGGCTTAAAAGAGCAGTTCTTATTCCTCGACTTTATGGGGCAATGCGGCCTCTGCGATCGCTGTCGAACGCTCCGGAACAGCGCCATCGAGCAGCTTTGCTTCCTTGCGCGATTTGATCACTTCGTCCACGAGCCCATACGCCTTCGCCTCCGCCGCGGTCATATAACAATCGCGGTCGGAATCCAGGCGAACCTGGTCCTCTGTTTTGCCCGTGTGCTGTGAGATGATTCTGATCAGCCTCTTCTTGAGCTTGAACATGTATTCCACCTGCCGCTCGACGTCGCTCGCCTGCCCTTGAGCGCCACCGGAAACCTGATGGATCATGATGTCGGAGTTCGGGAGTGCGAATCGCTTGCCTTTCGTCCCCGCGCACAGCAAAACCGCGCCCATGCTGGCCGCCATGCCGAGGCAATAGGTTGTTACGTCGCAAGTAAGGAACTGCATCGTGTCATAGATCGCCAGTCCGGCGGTGACCGAGCCGCCCGGCGAATTGACATAGATGCTGATGTCTTTCTTGCCGTCTTCCATTTGCAGAAAAAGCAACTGAGCGATGACCAGATTCGCGATGTGGTCGTCGATCGGTGTGCCGATAAAAACGATCCGGTCTTTCAGTAAACGGGAGTAGATGTCATAGCTCCGCTCGCCGCGGCCGGTCTGTTCGACCACCATCGGGATGAGGACGGATTGTGAGACGTTTTTGTTCGCTGCGATCATGATTTTATTCCGGCGGAGCGCTGCTCGGTGCCGGTTCTGGAGTCGTTTCGACGATAACATTTTCCTTCAAAAAATCAAGGGTTTTGCCCAACAGAATCTCTTCGGCGAGGCCGTTTATGCGGTCGTTTTCCTCGAATTCTTTGCGCGTTTTTTCCACGGAAACATTGTAGTGCGCCGCTTGTTCGCGAATGCCCTTGTCGATCTCTTCCCGCGTCACCTGGATCTTCTCGCGCTCGGCGATGCGATGGAGAATAAAGTTCGTCTTCAAACGATGCGCGGCGAGCGACCCCGCGCCTTCGATTAACTCCTTTTCTTTGCCTTTCAGCAAATCATCGGTTATGCCCCGTTCCCGATTGCGGTGCACCAGCTCATTCAGCGCGCGCCGCGTTTCGTTCTTCAGAAGGCTGGGCGGCAGATCGAAGCTGATGTGCTCGTGCAGGAACTTTACGACTTGCGCTTCCTTGGCCCGCTCGAGTTCGTGCTCCTTTTCGTGCTCGATATTATGCTCAATCGTGTGGCGCAAATCGGCGAGAGTCTTGTCGGGCAGCAGTTTCGCCGCAAACTCATCGTCCAACGGTGGCAAGACCTTCTGTTTGATTTCGTTCAGTGTGACCGCGTAATCCGCCTTTTTGCCCGCCAAGTCCGGCACGGGGAAATCCGTGGAAAACAGGACCTGCACGCTCCGGGTGTCATCCGGTTTCATTCCCACAATTTGCTCGCAGAACTGCGGCAGAAAACTTGTCGGAGCCAAGTGCAGCCAGAATTTTTTCCCGCCGTGCAGATTTTTGCTCGCCTCCGGGATAATCTCGCTGATCGGAATCCCGTCGATCGCTCCCGTGAAATCGATTACGGCAAAATCCCCCATCGCCAGTTCGCGATCAGTCACATCTGTGAAATCAGCGGCTTGATCGCGCAAACGCTCGAGCGCGGTCTCGATCTCCGCTTCGGTCACGGTTGTTTCGGGTAGCTGCACAGGAATATTTTTGTATTCGGGAAGCTCGAACTCCGGGGCGGTGACGACCGTCGCGCGAAAACGCATCGATCGATCATCGCCAAACTCCACGTCGCCGAGATCGGTCAGTGAAACGACCCGGAGCTTCTTCTCCGCGATCGCCTCGTGATAGCTCTTCGACACCAGGGCCTTTGTCAGCTCGTCCTGAATTTCCTTGCGGAACTTCTTTTCGATGACCTGGCGGGGCGCTTTGCCGGCGCGATAGCCTGGGATCCGAGCATGACGCGAGTAGTTACTCGCGATGGAATCCCACTCCTTGCGGACTTCCTCCGGCGGCAATTCAATCCGAAGCGTCGCTAGACCCTGCGGCTGATTTTCAACCTCCACTTTCATTTGCGCAGCGACGTTACCGGTGAGGTGCGCGATGCGCAATAGGTGGATCGCGCGCTCCGTCGCGCGATGTTAATTATCCCCCCGACGCATTTTGGGGCACTTTGTCATCGCGCGACAGAGCGCGCGATCCACCTAGAACACTCTTTCTCCCCGCACATAGACGGAATGCGTCTGCGGCACTCCGAAGTAATAGGCGAGCTCGCGATAATCTTTGCAATCGAAGAGCGCGAAGTTAGCGAGCTTGCCGATTTCCAGTGAGCCAATCTTATCGCCACGCTTCAGGCTGAACGAGGCGTTAATAGTTGCCGCAGTCACTCCTTCCGCGGGCGTCATTTTCATCTGCGTCGCGGCGAGCGACAACACCATCTGCATGGATGGTGTTGGGGAGGAACCAGGATTGAAATCGGTGGCTATCACAACCGCTAGTCCAGCCTCAATCATTTCGCGGGCGCGAGGATAACGAGTCTTGCCCAACGAGTAGACCGAGCCCGGCAGCAACACGGGCTGCACCCCGGCGCGTTTCATCGCGGCGATACCAGGCGCCTCGGTCTGCTCGAGGTGATCGGCGGTCACCGCGCCTAACTCCGCCGCTAGTTCCGCTCCCCCGCCGTTTGTCAGCTGGTCGGCGTGCATTCTGATACCCATGCCATGCTCCCTGGCCGCGCTCAGGACCTTGCGGGAGGTCTCGAGATCGAAGTAGCCGCGCTCGCAAAAGACATCGCAAAATTCCGCAAGCCGCTCATTAGCGATCCGCGGAAGCATCTTATCGATTACCAAACTGACGTAACGATCTGGCGCGGGCTTGAAATCCTCCGGGATCGCGTGGGCTCCCAGGAAAGTCGGAACAAACTCAACCGGAGTTTCTTTGTTCAATCGCCGCACAACCCGCAAAATCTTGATCTCGTCTTCGACCGAGAGTCCGTAGCCGGACTTCGCTTCAACCGTCGTCGTGCCGCAGTGAATAAACCACTCCGCATGCTTAATAGCCTGCGCCAGCAATTGATCCTCTGTTGCCGCCCGCGTCTTCTGGACGGTGGAGCGAATCCCGCCTCCGCCTGCCGCGATTTGCTCGTAGGTCGCGCCTCTCGCTCGCATCTCGAATTCATCCAGGCGATTTCCGGCAAAGACAGGATGCGCGTGTGCGTCTACGAATCCAGGCAGGACCACGCGACCAGTCGCATCGACGACTTCCGCATCGGTCGACACTTGCTTTTCGATTACGTCCGACGGGCCCGTGGCGACGATCGCGCCATCACGCACCAGCATTCCGCCGTCTGGTATGATTGATAGATCACAAAGCTCAGCGCCAACCCGAGGTCGTTTCGGACCGGCGAGCGTGACAAGTTGCGAAGCATGGAGAACCGCGAGCGTTTTCAATTTTGCGACCTGCTTGAGACCCCGGAAGCCACCTCGAGAAGAACCCGCGTGATGTCGGCTAAAATGAGCGGCAGACTAAGAACAAGCCAGCTTTTCCTTAACCCATTTTGCTTTCAACAACCTGCTCAATTTTCTTGAACGCCGATTCGGATTCGGCGGTGATTCTCCGAAGTTTTTCCTGAAGCGATGATTTCAGTTTTTCGTCTTTCAGACCGGCCAAATTAATTCGGACATTCATTGCCGCTCCGTCGATGCAAGCGCGCAAGGCGAGAAGGCCGACCCCAACGTCTGAAATCGACGCTGGGTTACCCTTTTCAGCCATTTCAGCGAGAAGTTGATAGGATTTAAAGGCGGTTTCCATGACCCGCAGCGGAATTTCTGCCGCATATTTGTTGGCCAGCTGTATTGCCGCCGAGCGGGCCGCTTTTTCTTCCGCTGACGCCTTCAGTAAGGCGAATGCGTCCATCACTTTGTTGAAGGCAGCCGTGTCTTCGTCCACCAGAAAGAGCAGTTCATCCTTTAATTGCTGAGCCTTGACCGCCCAATCGCTGAAATAGCTGAGTTTGTCCTCCCAGCCGCGTTTTCCAGCGGAGAGATTGGCTACCATCCCGCCAAGTGAAACGCCCAAGGCGCCCATTAGGGCGGCAACAGAACCACCACCCGGCGCCGGAGAATTGCTCAGCGTCTCATTGCAGAACTGCCGCAGGTTCATTTTCAAAAGCGATTTTTTTGAAGCAGATTCCATCTTGAATTCTATGATCTTTTCGTTTGGATCGAACGGTTGCAATTCATTCAATCCCATTGAGCGGATTGCAATATTAATGAGTTCTTCCTCAGAAGCGCCTTCCGACAATCGCTGTTTGTGGAGAAAATATTTCCCTGCCTCCACCAAACATTTCTTGGGAAGCATGCCCACAACTTCCGATCCTGTGACCCGCAGACCTCGTTTGCCGGCTGCTTCAGTACAGGCATCAAACGCAGCATGTAAGGGTGTTTCTTCAATGTTGGTCAGGTTCATGGAAACCTGGGCGATTCCATATTCTTCCACATACCACCCAATGGCTTTCACATGCTTCAACAATCCGGGAACACGGACAGGTTCTCCGTTTGCATCGAGCACAGGTTTTCCGCGCGGCGTGCCGTCGTCCGTCTTGATCCTTCCATTTTCTCTTACATCAAAAGCGACCGCCGTAGCCCTTCGTACCGCCTTGGTGTTCAGATTCACATTGTAGGCGACCAAAAATTCCCGCGCCCCAATTGCCGTTGCGCCTGACTTCTCGTTGAATACTGAAGGCCCGAAATCCGGCTTCCACGCGGCTTCTTTGATTTTGTCGAAGAAGCCTTCGTATTCTCCGGAACGTATGATCGAGAGATTTGAACGGGACTGATCTTGCGCTGCCTTTTCGTAGAGATAGACAGGAATCTTCAGCTCATCGGCAACGCGCTTTCCCAACTGGTGTGCACAGGCGATTGCTTCTTCCCAACTCACGTTGTTCACCGGAATAAAAGGGCAGACATCCGTCGCGCCCATACGGGGGTGAGCGCCTTTGTGTTTGCGCATGTCGATGAGCTCCGCTGCTTTTTGAATTCCACGGAAGGCGGCTAGCACCGCAGCTTCGGGACTGCCGGCAAAAGTGACCACCGTCCGGTTGGTGCTTGCACCGGGATCCACGTTGAGCAGGGAGATGCCTTCCACCGATTCAATTGCGGCGGTGATCTGTCGAATGATCTCCGGGTCACGGCCCTCAGAGAAGTTGGGGACGCATTCGATGAGTTTTTGCATGGTGTCCCGGGCCCGCTTGTATCTCGCCTGTCAATCCCGCACCCGCGGTTCCATCGGAATTTTGATGTCGTGCGCCTCCGCAAAATCAATCGCTCGAGAATATCCGGCGTCAGCGTGACGCAGAACGCCCATGCCGGGGTCGCTCGTTAGAACCCGTTCGAGCCGGCGTTTCGCGCGATCAGTTCCATCGGCTACGACGACCATTCCAGCGTGCTGTGAATAGCCGATGCCGACGCCGCCGCCGTTGTGAATTGAAATCCAGGAAGCCCCCGCCGCCGTATTGACGAGCGCGTTGAGAAACGCCCAATCCGCGATCGCGTCGCTGCCATCGAGCATGCCTTCGGTTTCGCGAAACGGCGAAGCGACCGAACCGGTATCAAGATGATCGCGGCCGATGACGATGGGCGCTTTGATCTCGCCGCGTTTCACCAGATCGTTCATCGCCATGCCAAACTCCGCGCGTTCGCCATAGCCGAGCCAGCAGATGCGCGCCGGCAGACCCTGGAATTGGATTCGCTCTTTCGCCAGTTTCATCCAACGCGCGAGAGTTTCGTTCTTTGGAAAAAGTTCAAGAGCGAGTTGATCGGTCCGCGCGATGTCGGCCGGATCGCCACTCAACGCGACCCAGCGAAACGGACCTTTCCCTTCGCAAAACAGCGGGCGGATATATTCCGGAACGAACCCGGGAATATCGAATGCCTTTTCGACGCCGGCCTTTTTCGCCTGCGTGCGAATGTTGTTCCCGTAATCGAAGGTAACCGCGCCGCGCTTTTGCAACGCGAGCATCGCCTCGACATGCAGGCCCATCGAACGCATCGAATGTTCGAGGTATTCCTCGGGATTTTTCGATCGAAGCCTGAGCGCTTCTTCGAAAGACATCTCGTTAGGCACGTAGCCGTTGAGCGCGTCATGCGCCGAGGTTTGATCGGTCAAAACATCCGGGACGACACCGCGCTTCACCATCTCAGGTAATACATCCGCGCAGTTGCCGACCAGGCCGACCGATAGCGCCTCCTTCTTCTTTCGCGCTTGCTCGATCAGCGCAAGCGCTTCGTCGAGAGAGGTTGCGATCTTATCGCAATACCCGCTCTTCAATCGTTTCTCGATCCGGGTGCGATCAACTTCGACGCCGAGAAAAAGCGCACCGTTCATCGTGGCGGCAAGTGGCTGTGCTCCGCCCATGCCTCCGAGTCCCCCGGTGACGACCCATTTTCCCTCGAGCGATCCGCCGAAATGTTTCCGGCCGGCTTCCGCGAAAGTTTCAAATGTTCCTTGCACGATTCCCTGGCTGCCAATGTAAATCCACGAGCCGGCCGTCATCTGGCCGTACATGGTGAGTCCCAGTCGTTCCAGCCGATTGAATTCCGCGTAGTTCGACCAGTGGCCGACGAGATTGGAATTCGCGATCAAGACGCGTGGCGCTTCATCGTGGGTGCGAAAGACGCCGACCGGTTTGCCGGATTGGACGAGCAATGTCTCGTCGTTCTCCAGTGCGCGAAGCGATCGCACAATCGCGTCGAACGCTTCCCAGCTCCGCGCCGCTCGACCGGTCCCTCCGTAAACGATCAGCTTGTCCGGATTCTCCGCCACGTCCGGATCGAGATTGTTCATCAACATCCGGAGCGCAGCCTCCTGATGCCAACCCTTGCAGCTTTTCTCAGTGCCACGAGGCGCGCGGACCACTCGTTTCGAGCTCATATCTTTTCCGTCTCGCTATCGAACTCACCGTTGCGAATCGCCGCGGCCACGCGCTCGATATCGAGCGACAGGGAACGATCTTCATTCACTGCGGGCGAAATGGAGCGGACCCGTTCGTAAGCCCGCTCGACGCCGACGCCGCCTTTCAAGGGCCGCCGAAACTCGAGCGCTTCGGCGCCGGAGAGAAGCTCGATCGCGATCAAGTACTCTGCATTTTCGACGATCGTGCGCAACTTCAGCGCCGCCGTCATTCCCATGGAGACGTGATCTTCCTTCCCGCCCGAGGTCGGCAAATTGTCCACGCTTGCGGGGTGCGCCAGAACTTTGGCTTCGTTTAACAACGAGACAGAGGCTACGTGCAAAATCATGAAACCGGAATGTGTCCCCGCGTGCGGGGCGAGAAATGGCGGCAACCCCTCGTTCAAGTCCGGGTTCACGAGCCGATCGGTGCGCCGTTCACTGATACTCATCAGATCGGTCAACGCGATCGCGGCGTAGTCGAGGGCGAGTGCAAGCGGGGCACCGTGAAAATTCCCCCCGGAAAGAACATCCCCAGTCTCAGCAAAGACGAGCGGATTATCGGTCGCCGATCCCGATTCGATCTCAAAGACATTTTCGCAATGGGCCAGCGCGCCGCGAATCGCGCCGTGGACCTGCGGCATGCAGCGCAAACTATACGCGTCCTGGACGCGCGGATCGCCGGCGAGATGGGATTGCCTGATTTCACTGTCGCGAAGCAGGTAACCCAAATGTTCCGCCACCGCCTGCTGGCCGGGATGCGGACGCGCGTTATGAATCCGCGAATCAAAGGCCGTCGGCGTTCCTTTCAGCGCTTCCAGGCTCATCGCTCCGGCAATATCCGCGATGCGCGAGAGGCGTTTCGCGCGCAATAACGCCAATCCGCCCACCGCATGCATCGCCTGCGTTCCATTCAAGAGTGCGAGGCCCTCTTTCGCCTCCAGGGCGGCAGGGCGCAGTCCGGCTTTGCTGAGCGCTTCGAGACTCGGCACACGCGCGCCGCCGTAGAACGCTTCGCCTTCACCGATGAGCGTCAACGCAAGATGCGCCAGCGGCGCCAGATCCCCGCTCGCGCCGACAGAACCCTTTTCTGGTATAACCGGATGGACGCCCCGGTTGAGCAGCTCGCACAACAGCTCGATGACTCCCAAACGGATCCCACTTAATCCGAGCGTGAGCACGTTGGCTCGAAGCAATATCATCGCGCGCACTTCCGGGACGGAGAGCGGCCTGCCGATGCCGCAAGCGTGGCTGCGAACAAGATTCAATTGTAACTGGCGAAGTTCCCCCGCGGGAATCTGGACATCGGCTAGTTTACCGAAACCGGTGCTGACGCCGTAGACCACCCCGCCTTGCGCGACGATCTCTTCGACGACTTTTCGCGAGCCCTGAATCCGCGCGTGGGCCGAAGGCGCGACCTCGATCCGGATATCGCCGAGCGCCACCGCCGCGATTTCCGAGAGCGACAATGGTTGGCCGGCCAGCTGCATCATCCGCATCTTATTAGAGATGGGTTCGGGAAACAACAAGAGCAGTTGTGGATACCCGCGCCGGGCCACAGACATGCACCGACAAAAAAAAGCCAGGCCGATAAGCCGGCCTGGCCTTTTTGGTTAAAGCTATCCGCAGGCGGACAACTGGACGGTTATTTTGAATATGTCGACGTAGTCGTGGCCGCCGGCTCTTTTTTCTGAGCACAAGCCCCCAAACTTAACGCACTGGCCGCGACGGCCACTATCATTATTGCTTTGAAAATTTTCACTTAATATTTCGCCTCCTTTCCGTGCAGGTTGCTGCCGTCATTTAGGCAGTTAAGACCACTCGCGCAACGCTTTTCTCGACTTTTTTCCGAGGCCGCTTGCCGTCGTTCAGGCTTTGATCGCCACCGGAGTGTCTACGTCAACCCGTTCGAAAAGCTCCAGCAAATCGGTGCTTCTCATCCGGATACAGCCGTGGCTGGCCGGTTCTCCAAGGCTTTCTTCGTGGTTTGTTCCGTGAATGTAGATAAAGCGCTCGTGCGTGTTCGCGTTCTCGGGGTCAAGACCGTCCAGCCAAAGGATGCGCGTCATTACCAGATCCTCGTCCCGCATGAGCTTTTTCGTCACCCTCACACGCCGGCGGCTTTTGAACACGGTTCCCAACGGCATTCCGTCGCCAATCTTTTCCGCGATGCGAAATCGGCCCGTCGGCGTTTTCATGCTCCCCTCTTCCGTCCCGAGACCAAATCGGGAAGTCGAAACTGGGTACGTGCCCAGTTTTTTCTGTCCCGACTTCAACGTGAGTCGCTGCCCACGCACCGAAATGTGGATCTTTGCCTGCGCGCTTTTCTTCATTTGAGACTGGCAGTAGGATGAGCCGTGTCGAAAGCGAAAAGCTATCACATCGCCGTTGTCGGCGCGACCGGAGCGGTGGGGGCGGAGCTTCTCGGTGTCCTCGAACGTCGGGGATTTCCGGTCGAGCGGCTGCTCCCATTGTCTTCCAGCCGTTCGGCCGGAAAGATTGTTTCGTTTCGAAATAATGAGATTGCCGCGGAGGCGCTTTCCCCCGCGTCATTTGAGGGCATCGATCTCGCATTCTTCAGCGCCGGTGGCGATATCTCGCGGCATTACGCGCCAATCGCGCGAGCGGCTGGCGCGATTGTGATCGATAATTCGTCCGTGTTCCGGATGGAACCCGATGTTCCGCTCGTGATTCCGGAAATAAATAGCGAAGACATTCAGCAACATTCCGGATTGATCGCGAATCCAAACTGCACCACCGCAGTCGCGCTCATGGCACTCTATCCGTTGCACAGGGCGTTTGGCGTCCGGCGTGTTTTTGCTGCGAGTTATCAAGCCGTTTCCGGGAGCGGTGCGCGCGCGATCAGCGAACTAAGATCCCAAGTCGAAGCAGCTGCCGGACAACAAATGCCGGTGGCCGAAGTCTATCCCCATCCGATCGCGTTCAACGTTTTTCCCCACGTCGATTCTTTTTTGCCAAGCGGCTATACGAAGGAAGAAATGAAAATGCAGAACGAGGGCCGGCGGATCATGCATCTGCCGCAATTCCGCGCCTCGGTCACTTGCGTGCGCGTCCCGGTTTACCGTGCCCATTCGGTGGCGGTCAGTGCGGAGTTCGAACGTCCCGTTTCTGTCGCAGAAGCACATGAAGCCCTGGCCAAAGCGCCCGGGCTCGAGTTGGTCGATGAGCCGCAAAAAAACAGCTATCCCATGCCGCTCTCCACGGCCGGCAAAGACAATTGCGAAGTCGGCCGCGTTCGGCTGGATTGCGCGCTCGAGAACGGCCTTTCGTTCTGGGTCTCGGGCGATCAGCTGCTCAAGGGCGCGGCACTCAATGCGGTCCAGATCGCCGAGCTGCTTTAGAGAAACGGCCCCGAATTTTTCCCGGGGCCGCTCAATTTCAACTCGCGCTCGTCCTTACGAACCAGGCGACGGCGATGGCTCGGTCGTCTTTTTGTCCGGGCCTCGTTTACTGCGGGGCGCTTCCGTCGTCACCGGTCCATTCGCTGCCGGGCCGGGAGGAGGCGCCACCCGCTCCGGCGGCAACGGGTGCTTGCGCGGAGCGTCAGGCGGTGCCTCGCGGTTCGGTGGTGCCGGAGTCATTTCACGAGGTTCGTCTGTGGGTTTGCGGGGCACTTTGTCAGTCAGCGCGTCGCTCGGCTGACGTGGAGTAGCAGCAGGGGTAATGTCAGGGGCTTTGTCGGTGCGTTTGCCTTCCTTAACCGCTTTATCGCGCATCGGCGGCTCTTTGAAGGGCGTGCCGTCCGGTGAAGTAGTGATCGGCGGAGAAATCTGCTGACGGTCATGGCTGTCTTTGACTTCGCTGCTCTTGCTACGCGTTGGGGCTGGGCTCGTTCCGGGCACAGTCGATAAAGAAGGACTACGAGCAGGCGCGCGTGGCGGCGCTACTCTGGGCAGGTAGACCGGCGGACTCGATGAGGGGCTGACCGAAGCCGCGGCAGTGGGCAACGGCGAAGCCTTCTCCAAACGCTTGTCTTTGCCTTTGCCCTTGTCAGGAGTCAGCGCTGGACTGGCGGACGTGGTGGGAGCCGCAGTGGCTGCCGGATTGGCCGAAACCGCGGGGCTTGCAACCGTAGCGGGCGTTGTGCCAGGCGCCGACGGTGCTGGAGAAGCACTCGCGGGACTTTGTGCCGTTTCCGCGTTTTCGCGAGGCTTGATGCTCGGTGGCGGAATGTTCTTGGGATCCTCGCTCTTCATCTTTTGCTTCAGCTCCGCTTGAGCTTTCGGATCGGAGACGCCACTCCATCCATGCTCGAATGTCGGTTTTGCGATTTTTTCCTTCACCACCTTCGGGGCGATCGGCTTGGGAGGTTTCTGGAGTGTGAGCGGAGCGGCAACGACAAGTTTGTCGCCTTGGACTCTTGTGAGACTGTTCGATTTAACGGCAACGCTCAGATCGACGTTGGCATCGCGCTCCAGTGTCATGCGCCTGATCGGCCGCGTCGAATAACGGCTCAGCGTATTGTAATCCGGCCCGTAATTGTAGACCGTCGAGTTGGTATAAGTGATGTTGGTCACGTTAACCGTTTGGGAGATGTAGGTGACGTTCAGATTCGCTTCGAAAATCCGTTCACGCAGGACCGGCTCACCGATATAGCGCACATCGACGAAGTTGTAGTATGCGGGACCGATATCGAATTCCACGTCCACTTGCCCGTTGATGGGGCGGTTGTCATAGTCCATCTCGCCACCACCGCGGGGCGGGAGCGGGGCCCAACCGACATAGTCGCCGCCCGTGCGCCAGGAAACCCAGGCCGGTCCCCATTCGCGGCCGGGTACCCAGAACCAGCCACGATCGCGCAACCGCGTCCAGCGCCCGTAATGATAGGTGGCCCATCCGAAATCCTCGTAAGAAACCCAAGTCCAACCGACGTCGGTGTAGGCCCAATAGCCATCCGAGTACGGTCGCCAACTGGAATTGCTCACCGCAACACTTGGCTGCCAGCAATACCCGTAATCGGCCATCTCGACCCAGCTTCCGTCGGATCCGATGTTATCGTAGAAAAAATCGATCGAGACATCGGTTCTGGCTTCCGCCTGCCTCATGGCCGGCAGGACAAGCACCAACATCGTGACCGCAATAAGTATTCGTTTCATAAGTTGAGTAGTGATTAAGAGCTTAGACCTTCGCGCTTCGGCGATTATTCACCCCGATATGGTTCGGAAGCCGCGTGCCCAGTGCGTGTTTGCCCAGCGAAAGACCCCCGGGGCTTGATCAGACGGCCTTCTGGCTACTTGGGACGCAACACGACGAACGAACGGGTGCGATGCCGGCAAACCGAGAGCACCTGGGTCTCGTTTGGATCGAGTGAACTGACAATCTTCTTGTAATCGGCCACCGAAGTGACGGCTTGTTGATTGACTTCTTCGATCACGTCCCCGGTGCGCAGCTCGCTTTCTTCGTCGTTTACTTTTGTCACCATCACACCCCTGACGCTTTTCGGAAGATCGAGGCGGCGCGCCATATCCTGAGTCAGCTCGCCGACCTCGATCGAGCCGAGCGCGCCGGCTTCATCGGGCTGATCTTCGGGCTCCGCAGGGGTCTGCCGTCTGGATGGTGTAGGCGACTCACGAGGATTGATGCGCGTGGTCTTATAATCAACGGGCTGTTCCTTGATCGCTGCCGTCAATTTAAGGGTTTTGCCGTTCCGCGTCACTTCGATTTCCACCTTCTTGTTCAATTCGACCTGCGCAACAAAAGTGCGCAGTTCGTTGAAGGTTTTCACTTCGTGCCCATTGAACTTCCGGATCACGTCGCCCTTCTTCATTTGCGCTTCATCCGCCGGCGAATCGGGAACGACATCGTCGACTACCACTCCCTCGGTCTCCTTGGCACCCGGCCCAACGTTGCGTGACAGGATGCCGAGATACCCGCGGATAAGACGTCCGTTTTTCAACAAGCTCTCCAAGGCGGTCCGGACGGAATTCGAAGGAATCGCGAAGCCGATTCCTTGCGACCCGCCACTCTTCGAAATGATCGCCGTATTGATGCCGATGATCTCACCGCGGAGATTCACCAACGGGCCACCGCTGTTCCCGGGATTGATCGCGGCGTTGGTTTGCAGATAATCGCCGAAACCATCGACACGGTTCGGGCGCCCTTTTGAGCTGATGATTCCATCCGTCACCGTTTCCTCGAATCCAAACGGATTGCCGATCGCGAGAACAAAGTCGCCGGCCTGGACGGAGTCTGAATCGCCAAACTTGAGTGATTTGAGGCCGGGCTCATCGATTTTCAAAACGGCGAGATCAGCCGTCGCATCCGCACCTACGAGCCGCGCCTTTTTCGTCCGGCCATCGCTCAATTGCACTTCGATCTGGTCCACTTGATCGATCACATGATTGTTCGTGATGATATGGCCTTCAGCAGAAACGATAACACCTGAACCCAGAGAATTCTGCACCATCTCCTCTTCGTTCGGGTTACGGAATTGACGTGGGTTGCGGTTATAAAATTCGGAGGGATCGAGCCCGTAACTCCGGCGAGGACTCACCACTTTCTTTGAAGTCTTCACACTCACCACCGCCGGCAGTATGCTGCTGACAAGGGCGCGCCGCTCCTTGTTCAGGTTCTCCAGGCCGACGACCTCTTTCGGATCGACGCTGGCGGCTGTCGAGAGGGTGTATTTATCCGCAGTGGTTTGCGCGAGGAACTTTAGACCGCCGTGCTTGAGACGATAGTCATAAAGCGCGGAGATGGCGGCACTAACCAGCAAAACGAAGAGGAGAAATTTGAGTAGATTTTTCATTAGCTAACGTTCGAGAAGGTACGTCCCCGTTCTTCGACAATCAATCTCCGAAAACGTTGATTGTCCGGCGCCTCAAGCTCCGGATCGGCTTCAAGAATCGCGATGGCGGCGGCCCGCGCTTGCCTCATGATTTGCGCGTCTGTCTTTAGATTGCCCAGTTTTAGCGCAGGCAAACCGCTCTGCGCGGTCCCCAAGAGATCGCCTGGGCCGCGCATGTCCCAGTCCGCCTCCGCGACTTCAAATCCGTCGCTGGTTTTTTCGAGAACGGCAAGTTTCGCCACCGTCTCGGGCGATTTTTCCGCGCTCAAGAGAATGCAGTACGATTTATGTTCGCCCCGGCCAATCCGGCCCCGGAGTTGATGCAGCTGAGCTAGTCCGAAACGCTCCGCATTCTCGATCAACATGATGGTGGCATTGGGAACGTCGACCCCCACCTCGATCACGGTCGTGCTGATGAGCGCACTGGTTTCCCCTCGCCGGAACCGGTCCATGATCGCTTGCTTTTCCGGGCCGGGGATGCGGCCATGCAACAACTCGCAGCGAAAGGGCCGCAACCGTTCGCGCCAGGTTTCGAACTCCGCAGCGGCGGCCTTGACGTCGAGCTTCTCGCTCTCGTCGATCAACGGATAAACGATGTACGCCTGGCGTCCCACCTCGAGCCGTTCGCGCATGAAGGAGAGCACCTCGCCGAGTTTCGATTGGTCCCGAACGGCCGTGATGATTTTCCCCCGATTCGACGGCATCTCGTTGATCACCGACACATCGAGATCGCCGTAAATGGTCATGGTCAGCGTGCGCGGAATCGGCGTGGCCGTCATGACAAGAACATCCGGCGCCGGCTCACGCGCCGTCAGGCGGGCACGCTGTGACACGCCGAACTTATGTTGCTCGTCGATTACGGCGAGGCCGAGATTTTCGAACGAAACACCCTCGTAAAGCAGCGCGTGCGTCCCGATGAGAATATCCGGGTTTTCATCGCCAGAGACGAGTGGGAGAAAACTTTCTTCCTGACGGTCGGCCGTCCTAAGCGAAATCTTGATTCCGAGTGGTTCGAGCCAGCGGCATAGGACGGCGTAATGCTGCTCGGCCAGAATTTGAGTTGGCGCCATGAGCGCGGCCTGAAAGCCGGCTTCCACGGCGAGCAGCATTGCCGTGATTGCGACAACAGTTTTGCCGGAACCAACATCGCCTTGCAGCAAACGGTTCATCGGCCGGTTGGTCGCGAGATCACGACGCAGCTCGTCGATCACGCGCACTTGCGCGTCCGTCAAATCGAACGGCAAACCTCGCAGAAATTTCTCTAGCAAGACGCCAGCGCCGCAATGCGCTTGTCCGCTGCGGGAAGCGGCGGCAGATCGTCGCGATGCGATCAAGACCTGCATAGCGAAGAACTCGGAGAAGACGAGATGCTCGCGAGCCGGGTCAAGATCCGCCTGGCTTGCCGGAAAATGAATTTGATGCAACGCGGTGATTCGTTCCCCGAGATCGACTCCATGCGGCAAAAGCGTTTCGACCGAGCTTCCGTCAAGACATTCGAGTGCCCGGTAAATCAATCCGCGAAACGTCCGTTGCGAAAGCCCCTCGGTCGCCGGATAAATCGGAGTGATGCGGCGGAAGTGCATCGAGATTTCATCATCGTTCTCGATGATTTCAAATTCAGGATGCTCCATGCAGATCCGCCGGCCACGCAATCGCGGTTTGCCGAAGACAACAAGGCGCTGTCCGGTCGCGATCATTTTTTGCACGTAATGCAAATTGAACCACCGCAGCACGAGCGGTTGGCTGAGCGCGTTCGCGTCCGATTCCTGCAAAGTAGCTTCAAAGATTTTTTTCCAGCCCCCGAAGCGACGGAGCTGCGTTTTCACGACTTCGCCACAAAGACAAATTGGGACATCGCTTTCTTCGCGTGGAAATCCAGCGAACTCCCGCCGGTCTTCATGCCGGCGCGGGAAATGGGTCACCAGATCTTCGACCGTCTCAATGCCGAGCCGGCGCAGTGCCGTCAGTTTAGGGCGCGGAATCCAGTCCAGTTCGCTGAGCGCTTGCGAGAGTTGGATCATGCGATCGGCGCCGACTCGCGCAGCGCCTCAACGTGGATCTGCAGCCGCGTTTCACCTTTGTACTCATCCGCCTTCAGCCGAAAGGCCATGTCCCATGGAGATGACGGCAAAGGCGAAGAAGCGCCATCAAAAAAAATCGCGCGACGAAAATGGTTCTTTTGACGCAAGTGAAGAAGAAGATGTTTGTCCTTCAGGATCCGAGGCGCGACGGTCGGTTCGACGGCGCGTGCGAAAAACATCGGTTGGAGATTGCCGCTGCCAAACGGTTGCAACACCTGATGCCAGCGAAGCAACTCGGCGTTCAGTTCGGAGAAGGTGAGTTCGTGATCGAGATGCAAACGAGGCTGTAAATTCTCGTCCGAAAGGAGTTCACGCGCTGTCTTTCGGAAGGCATCGGCAAACGCGAGAAAATTTTCTTCCCTCACAGTCAGGCCGGCGGCCATTTCGTGGCCACCAAATTTTTCCAGCCATTTTTCACAACGGCCGAGCGCTTCCACAAGTGACAAGCTCTCGATGCTGCGACCGCTTCCTTTTCCAAGGCCGGTGGAATCGAAGCCAACCACCACTGTGGGCCGATGGTATTTTCGCGCCAGCCGCGAGGCGACAATTCCCAGAACGCCAGGATGCCAATCGCGCGCACCGACAACAATGGCAGCGTCGCGTGCGGGATTGAAGATCTTCCCCAACTCTTCCTCGGCTTCGCCGCAGATCTTTTTCTCAACGCCCTGTCGTTCCCGATTCTGCGCATCCAGCAGCGCCGCCAGTTCAGTCGCTTCCGTTTCATCCCGGGTGAGCAAAAGCTGCAAGGCCTTCTCCGCCGTCGCGAGGCGTCCCGCTGCATTGAGGCGCGGACCAAGACGGAAAGCGATATCTTCAGCGGCGATCGGCACACGCACCGCGGCGACCTCCATCAATTTCCGAACGCCCGGGCGCTTGGATCGCGCAATTTCAACGGTGCCACGCTGAACGAAGGTGCGATTTTCGTTCTGCAACGGGACGATGTCTGCCACCGTCCCAAGCGCGACCAGATCGAGATTCGCCTTCAAGTCGAATTCCGGCGCCGGCCTTGTCTTGAGCAACGCGTGGCAAAGTTTAAAAGCAATGCCGACGCTGCAAAGGTAATGAAACGCGCAACCGGTTGCGGCTTTCGGATTCACCACGGCCACACAATCGGGCAAGACGGATTTCGGTTCGTGGTGATCGAGGACGATTACATCAATCCCGCGACGCTTCAGCTCGGCGATCTCCGCGAGGGAGGAAGTGCCGCAATCGACCGCGATCAAGAGCTGCGGGTCATGTTGCTCGCGACAGCGCTCGACGCTTTCCCGGCTCATGCCGTAGCCTTCCTCCATCCGCAGCGGCAAAAATAATTCCGGGATAGCGCCGTAGCCGCGCAGCATTTCGGCGAGCAACGCGAGAGAGGTCACGCCGTCGACATCGTAATCGCCAAAAAGCACGATGCGTTCACGGTTATCAATCGCGCGCAAAATCCGGGTCACGGCCGCAGCCATGTTCGGCAAGAGGAATGGATCGCTCAAGGAACTGAGGCGCGGCTGCAGAAAAGCGTTCACTTCATCCGCACTCACAAAGCCTTTCCTCTTCAGCAACTCAGCGATACAAGGCAGGCTGCAAATTTCCGGCCAGGCAATACCAGTACTTGGTTTGTCTTCAGCCGGCGCGATAATCCAACGTCTCTGCACAAATCAGATTATTTGCACGATGGTTCTGTGGCAAGGCACGGCGCCTTTCTTCTGTAGCGGCGCTCTACGAGCGCCGGAAGCGTACTGCTACAATACCAACGTCGGGTCGGGCAGCAGAATTCCATGCTTTTCGCATAGTTTTCGAAACATCGAGAGGCCCTCCCTTTCCGGCTGCCCTAAATGATACGTCAGACATTCGCGGAAATAATATGCGCAAAACTCAGGACTAAATTCTCTTTCCGCTGCGATGACTGAATCGAGTTCCCGCAAATTGTTATCGCGACAGGCGCGGAGGCGGTCGGCGATCGGTTTCGGAGAGGCGACCTCGGGCCGGATGAGCCAGAGCGCATAAACAAACGGCAGGTGCGTGATCTTCTCCCATTCCTCTCCCAAGTCCCAGAAGCGTAGCGCCGCCGCACTCCGTTCCCGAAAACGGATGGCTTGATCGCCGATGAAGAACTTCGCGAGTCGCGGCGTGACAGCTCGCTGGATTAACGGAGTCCTTGCCACCAATTTCGGAGTGAGTCCGGCTTCAGCCAGAAGACAACGCAGCAGGTTGACCGCCGTCTGCGAGGCCGGGTCGACTTCGATCTCGTGGATCTCGGCGAGTTCTCCGGCGTGCGCGAGGAAGACGCTGTAGACCTGACCATGCGAAGAGACACAAACGTCATCGACCAGGATATAGATCGGGTTTCGAAGAAATTCGAAACTCGAGACGAGCGCGACCTCGAGCGTGCCCTCGGCAAGTTGTTGGCAGAGCTTGCTCGGATGATCGAACACGACCTCGCCGGGCCATCCGTGAATCAGCGGGCGAGCGTTGAGATACTTGACGCAACCGACACGCGGCGCTTTCGTCGGCTCGACGGAGTCTCGCCCTACCACATTAGGCGCAGGCCAGTTCCGCTCCGACCGGTTCCGCGCCGTTAACCGGCGTGGCACGCGTGGAATTGATGCGGCGATAATGACTGTCGCGCTGCGCGGGTTCACGTCCAGCTTCGCGGATCGCATGTTCGAGCGCCGCCGCGGTTTGCTGCTGCGGAGTGGTGGCGCCGGCCATGTGGAAAATTTTTTCCTCCAAGATGGTGCCGTGCAAATCATCCACGCCATAGCTAAGCGAGACCTGCGCAAGCGGCAGACCCATGCTGACCCAATAGGCAGTGAGATGGTCGATGTTGTCCAGGTAGATGCGGCTGACGGCGAGGTTGCGAAGCTGCTCAATCGCCGAAGCGGCCTTTATGTGCGATAGCGCAGTGGTCTGCGGCTCAAAGGCAAATGGAACAAAACCGGTGAAGCCGCCGGTTTCATCCTGCAACTCGCGGAGCTGGCGCAAGTGGTCGACGCGGTGATCGAGCGTTTCGATATGCCCGTAGAGCATTGTGCAAGTGCTCCGGCCACCCATTTTGTGCCAGGTGCGGTGAGTATCGAGCCATTCTTCCGCCGTTTCTTTGCCGCGGCAGATCTGGTCGCGCACAACCGGATCGAAAATTTCCGCCCCGCCGCCGGTCATCGAACCGAGACCAGCCTCGCGCAAAGTCTCAAGCGTGTCCCGGATAGACATGCGGAAAACCCTTCGCGCCAGGTGTCGAACTTCGATGGCGGTAAAGGCTTTAATGTGTAAGTCGGGATCGAGCGCACGAATGCCGCGGACCAGCTCCAGATACCAATCCTTCTTTAACGTCGGATGCAAACCACCAACCATGTGCACCTCAGTGACGCCAACACGAAGCGCTTCACGAACCACGCCGATAATCTCGTCGATCGCGTATTCGAAGGCGTGCGCATCCCGTTTTTTGGCCGCGAATGCACAGAACTGGCACGAGAGGACGCAAATGTTGGAGTAATTTATGTAACGGTTGTGGATGTAGGTCGCGACATTGCCGTTCCTCTGCTCACGGGCCGCGCTCGCCATGATTCCCAGCGCGTTGAGATCGTTGGAGCGATATAGTTGAAGCGCTTCGGCATCTGAGATGCGCTGCCGGTTGTCTACCTTCTCGGCGATAGGTTGAAGGTCGATTGGAATGAGAGATAGATTCATCGAGACGTTGGCACGCTGCGGATTTTTCGAACTCATGATGCACATACTCCCGTCCGGTTGCAAACGAAAGCGTTGGAGAACGTGCCAGCGAACAGCGACAGGACGAAACCTTCCCGGTTTTGCCGGGTTAATCGTGTAACCGGGGCCTCAGTCGGCCCGTCTATCTTCGCAATGTCCCGCAATGAACCGAGCCCGGCGGCAACCTCCGATGAGGACGCCAAGGACGTGCGGTTGATGCAGCTCGTCAGCGCTGGCGAGACAGTCGCATTCGAAGAACTTATGGAGCGGCATCAGCGACTGGTGGTGGGAACCGTCGCCCGGATGCTGGGGAACAATTCCGACATCGACGACATCGCTCAACAAGTGTTCGTGCGGGTTTGGAAAAGTGCCAAACGCTATGTCCCCCGGGCGAAGTTCACGACATGGCTGCTGAAAATCACCCGTAATCTTGTTTTCAACGAATTGCGGCGGCGATCTCGCCACGCGCAATTGCCGCTTCAAGTCGAGCCGGAGGAAGAAGAGCGGCCGATAAAAGATGAGCGCGCCACGGCGCCGGATGCGGCGTTGCTCGAGCAGGAATTACAACGCGCGATCGAGACGGCCATCGCGCAGTTACCCGAAACCCAACGAATGGCGGTGGTGCTACGCCGCTATGAGGAGCTCAGTTATGAGGAAATCGCGGAAGTCCTTGATCAATCTGTGCCCGCCGTGAAGAGCCTTCTTTTTCGTGCTCGCACCGAACTACGCACCCGCTTGGGCCGATACCTGGCGAATTAGTCCCCGACCAATAAACAAAGAGGGCGGACCTCCCGCGAGAATCCGCCCCCTCTCAACCCCACATTCTCTCGTTGCTTAAAAGTCTCGATCCTTGGCGGTGCTCATGAACTGCACCTTGTCCGTCGTGCTCGTTGTAGTTGTCGAATCTCTCGCCGGGGCCGGGGGCGTGCCAGGTTTCGGATAATCCGCGGCGTTCTGGCGAGTCGAAGTTGGCACGAGTCGCACTGCGCCCTTGGCGTTATTCCTCCAGCCGTTCGGATCCGCGTATTCCTCACCGGAATGGTGCACACCACTGACCTGGTCTTCCAAGCCCGTGCCGTAACGTTGGTCGATGATCGTAGGCGTAACGAACACAAGCAGATTTCGCTTGGTCCGAATATTGGACCGGCTCTGAAATAAATACCCGAGGATTGGGATATCGCCTACGATCGGGACCTTGGTGCGGGATTTCACGACTTCATCCTGGAGCAAACCGCCAATCGCCAGCGTGTCACCGCTCTTAATCAACACGTTCGAGTCGAGCGAGCGTGTGTCGATGATTGGGCTGGTGACCGTAGCGCCCTGGAACGAAAACGCCTGGTCGCCGATCTTGTTACTGATTTCGGGCTTAACGGCCAGCGTAATGAAGCTGTCCTTGTTGATCGATGGTTTCACGATCAGGATGTTCCCGAATTTCTTGTCCTGGAACCCGTTGAAGATTGGCGAAGCTGTCTGCGCGTTGAAGGTAAGCTCCGGCACCGGCTGAGCGCGCGTGATTTCGATCTTCGCCTGCATGTTGTCTGCCGTGACGACGCGCGGATTCGCAAGAAATTCAGCGTCGGAATCCTCGTTCAGGGCCTGCAACGTGAGATTCATTTGCGGCACCGAGAGAATGGCGAATTGGCCGCCAAGCGCTCCGAGTCCATGCGTTACGTCGCGCAGAAAGTCTATGGGAGGGTTCACCGCAGCCGGCAGTGCGCCAATATTCGTGCCTTGGACTGGAATTCCGTTCGCGTCGAGCCGAGGAATCAGTGTCGGGGGGGCTCCGCCCACACCGGGAACTACGGTCTGAGCGTCCACAAGTTTGTTTGTCCCGAGAGTGGAGCCACCAAAGTTAAAGGTTTTTGGGTTGCTGGCTCCTCCGACCACCCCGGCCCAGTTGATTCCGTAGGCTTGCTTTGGGTTCGCAGTTACTTCCACCAAACGCGCTTCGATCATGACTTGCTTGGTCGGTTTATCGACTTGGGCCAGAAGCTTCCGAATGTTGTCGATATTGCTGCGCGTCTCTCGGAAGAAGAGTGTATTAGTGCGTTCGTCCACCTGTGCCGCTTCCTTGCTCGACAGTTGGGGAGCAATGAGCGCCGCGACGTCTTTGGCACGGGCATAACTGAATTGGTAGTTATCGCTCTCAGTCGGCTCAGCTGTCCGTTCCGCGCCAGTCTTGATGTAGTAAACGTTATCGATCTTGTCCATGAAAAGGCCTTTGGCCTTCACAATGATCGCAACCGCCTGAAGTGCGGTGACATCTTCCAGCCGCATCGTCACCGTGCCCACGACCGCTTCGCTCACGACCATGTTGATCTTCGACTGGCGGGCCAGGAGCCGGAGGACCTGGCCAACATCGTCGCCTTGAAATTCACGAACGCCGACTCCGCCGTTGTCCGTTGCGCTGTCGGCTTCGGCTGGATCGGTGGTCGTTGCAGTGGTGGAGCTTTTCGTCGCGGTGGTCGGTGATGGGGCGGCATTGGTCGTCGACGCTTGCACCAGCGTGAGCGGGGAATTATCGCTTGCCTTGGTAGCCGGGGCTAGTGGCAGCGCTGGAGTGGTGATCGGTTTGGCCTGGGAATCCGTTGATGGCACTGTCTGGAGAGTGCCCGCAGCAAGGGATTTCGGAGCTGGTGTTGGAGAGCCGATCTGCGCTTCGGAAAGGGTAATGGCACCGAGCAATGCCGCCATCCCGCAGATAGAGTGTTTGAAACGATTAAACATAAGTATGAATGGGAAGTTGAAGAGTGCGGAAACGTTTAAAGCAGGAAGCAGACCAGCCCCGGCAGTTCGGGGGAGCGACATCCAGGAATTGGAAGAAACCGTCTCCGGCCTCGGAGACGGCGACCGGAATGGCAGCTGGAAGTCTCGCGCTGCTACGATAAACGCACGCAGAAGCCCGTGGTCTCCGCGTCCGGCGAAAATTCAACGCCTGTCGTGACGTCGATCCCGAAAGGACGAACGATTTCCACTGCTCCAGCCACGTTTGCCGGCGCCGACAAGAACCACCCGCGGACCGGAGATGGGTTTCGGCCAAACTTCCGGATTTCCCTGGGAAATATCCGGCAGCGTCCGGCTCAAAGTGCGCGCTAGGCAGCGGTGGCGAACCCCAGCGCGGGCTTGCTGAAATCGGGCGCCGGCATCTCATTAACGAGCTTCACGATGCCGTCCTGCCATCTCTGCCCGATTTCCAGGAGATAGGGGTCGTCTTCACCAAGATGCGACCGGAGGTTTGCCTGAAGCGAATCCTTCTCATAACAGAGGATGTCGATGGGCGGCCCGACCGCGACATTGCTTTTCATCGTCGCATCGATTGAGATGATGCCGACCTTCACGGCATCGGCCAGGTTCGTCTCGTAGCTAAAACCGCGATCCAGGATTGGCTTGCCGTATTTCCGTTCGCCGATCTGCAAAAAGGGGCAATCACGCGTAGCGTGAATGCTATTGCCCTGGGGATAAACCAGGTGCACTTCGGGCGCGAAACCCGCAATCTGACCGCCTACGATCAGGTGGATATTAAAATCGAAGCCGTCGGCCTCGAGTGCCGCGCGATCTCTTTTTTCCACCTCCCGCACTTTCGATCCGACATAACGAACCGTTTCGTAGAGAGTCTGCCGGTTGGTGAGTTGTTCGCGGCCCGGGTCGCTTCCACCGAGGTGCAGATCCTCGTCGATCAATGCGATCGTGGCCTGGGTTAGAGAAAGATTGCCGGAGCTGAGGATGCAAATGACGCGATGGCCCGGTTTCTCATAGATCCGCATCTTGCTGCACATCGTGATGTTATCCATCCCCGCGCTCGTCCGCGAGTCGGACAAAAAGACCGCGCCGGCGCGGCAAAGCATCCCGAGGCAATAAGTCACTTGCGTCCGCTTTCTGTAGTTTCGATCACACGACCTTCCACACGCCGGATCTGAGTGTGATGCGTGAGGATATGCACACGGCCATCGCTCCCTCTAAAGAAAGCGCTCAACATCCAGCTGATGATGCCGACGAGAATCGCGCCCCAAAACGCGCTACCGAATCCATCCACATGAAATCCGATAACCATGCTCGGCACCCAAAAAAGCATCAGGGCGTTGATGACCAGAATAAAAAATCCAAGCGTCACCAAAATCAACGGCGCGCTCAATATCAACAACACAGGACGCACGAATGCATTTAGGATGCCAAGCAATAGCGCCGCACCGATTAACGCCCCCACCGTATCATATCGTATGCCGCTAATGAACGCCGGCGCGACCATCACGGCCACGGTTGTGATCATCCACCGGAAAACAAAGTGTCGCATGGCTGCACGGTACTCGAAGTTTCTCTCTTCACGCAACCGGTTTGCAAAATCCGCTTGCAACAGCAGCCTCGTCAGTAGATTTGGCACTCATTCGGAGATAGCAAGACGTGGCCAGAAAATCCAAAATCGAAACAGAAAAGCAAGCGGACGGCAAAGGGTCGGAACCAACCGGTGGGGGTGCCGACGGCAGCGCGGGAGCGGAACCGAAAGCAATTGGCGCGGCACCGAAGCCCAAGCGAAAAAAGGCGACGCCGAAGAAGAAAACCGTTCGTGCGATCAACCCGGCCGCTCCCAAAAAAGCTTCCTCGTCCGCCTCGATCCACGAGCCGTCCGATGAAGAAATCCGGATTCGCGCATATTTTATCGCGGAGCGGCGGATCCAGCTTTCCCTGCAAGGCGACTCCACGCACGACTGGATCGAAGCAAGGCGACAGCTGGTTGAGGAAGCTAATCGCACGGCCTCCTAGAATCACAGCGACCAAGGCGTGGCCTTGGCGCTGGCGGCGGATTCGATTCCCGGCAGACATTCTTTCACTTTTTCGATCAGCCGATTGATCACGAACGGTTTCGCGACCAGGCCGCGCACGCCGGCTTCCTTCAATAGTTCCTGCGCGCGTTTCTCATCGCCTCTCCCGGTCACGAGCAGCAGCGGGGGCACGATGCGTGGTGGTTTGGCATGGTTGTAGACCTTTCCGATGAGGAAGAAAAGCATCGCGCCATCGATCATCGGCATCGAGAAATCAAAGATCAGCAGGTCGTAAGTTTTCGTCAGCGCCAGCTCGAAGCCGTATTCAGGGTTTGGAGAAGTATCCACCTCGCAACGCAAAAACGACGTGAGGGCTTCCCGGATCACTCGCATGAGCCCGACATCGTCGTCTACGACCAGAATTTTTTTCACAGAGCCGCTGCCCACGAATGGACGCTTGCGCAAAAGCGCACAGCGTTTCAAGCTTTTCCGATGCAAATCTTGGCAGAGCTGGCCGAAGCCTTGCGCGAACGTCTGGATATCATCGGGGATGAAGAAAGCCGCCGCGATCCGCTTCACCACACCGAACGGCTAAGAGAAGTCTCGGAAAAGATCGAGATGATCGAGCACCGATTGCCTCCAACGATCAATCCGCAATTGCGGCATTTTCTTCAGCGCCGCAGTTATAGCAAAGCGCTCGAGCTGCTGGCAAGTAGGGGCGATTGAGTCAATCGCCCTCCCAGTTAGCGCGAATACAACTCGACGATCAACTGCTCGTTGACCATCGGCTGCATTTCGTCCCGCGTTGGAATGCGCGAAACTTTACCGCTGAGCGCATCACGATTCGCCACCAGCCAATCCGGGACCGGCGCGATTTGCGTGAGTTCCAGGTTCCGCAAGGCTAATTGCCGCGACTTCGGCTTGTCTTTCACAGTGACTTCGTCCCCTGCTTTGACGTTATAGGAAGCGATGTTCACGTTTCGACTGTTCACCTGAACGTGGCCGTGTGAAACCAATTGGCGTGCGGCGCTCCGCGTATTGGCGAGGCCGAGACGGAAAACAACGTTATCGAGGCGCGTTTCCAAAAGCTGGAGCAACGTTTCACCGGTGACGCCCCGCTTGCGCAAGGCTGTCTGGAAAATTCGTCGAAATTGCTTCTCAAGCAGACCGTACTGATAGCGGAGCTTCTGCTTTTCGCCCAACGCGATTGCGTAATCGGATTGCTTGCGGCGCGAACCTTTCGGTCCGTGCATGCCGGGCGGATAGTTTTTCCGCTCGAGCGCTTTCGATGGTCCAAAGAGCGGCACACCATAGCGGCGGCTGACTTTGGTTTTTGGTCCGGTGTATCTGCCCATGAAGAAAGTTGAGAGTTAAGCGATCAGACGCGTCGCTGTTTTGGTGGACGGCAACCGTTGTGTGGAACTGGCGTTACGTCGCGGATCACGGTGAGGTCGAGCCCGATGGCTTGCAACGCCCGCACGGCCGACTCGCGGCCCGCGCCTGGTCCCCGCACCAGAACCTCCACTTCCTTCAATCCATGACCCATCGCCTGACGCGATGCGTCCTGCGCGACCATCTGCGCCGCGTAGGCGGTGCTCTTCCGCGAGCCCTTGAATCCGACCTTACCCGCACTCGACCAGCCGATAACGTTCCCCTTCAGGTCGGTAATCGTCACGATCGTGTTATTAAAAGTTGAGAGCACGTGCGCGATGCCGGTATGAACGTTTTTGCTTCCTTTCGCCTTAATGATTTTGGGCTTCTCAACGTCATCCGGGTTGAGAGAAAGGTTCTCCTTGGGCACGTCGACAGCGGGAGCTTCCTCTTTTTTCGCCTTGGCTGGCTTCTTCGCCGGCTTGGCGGCTGGCTCAACGGCAGCGCTCACCGGCGCGGGAGCTGCGACCGCGGCTTCATCAGGCGCTGCCGTTGGAGATTCCGAAACTGGAGATAAAACCTCCGCCGCATCTTTCGCAGCCTTTACTCTGGAAGCTTTAGCCTTGGGTTTGTCAGTGCTGGCCGGTTTGGCGGGTTTCTTTTTTTCTTCTGAATCTGCCATGGGTGAATCCTAAAGTATGCTAAACCTTGCCGGCTTTGGCGTCCTTATTGCGGATGACACCGACAGTCTTGCGCGGACCTTTGCGTGTGCGCGCGTTGGTGGAGGTGCGCTGGCCCCGCACGGGCAGACCTCGGCGATGCCGGATTCCGCGATAACAATTGATGGCCTGGAGGCGCTTCAGGTTACTCTGCAATTCGCGGCGAAGATCGCCTTCAATCAGCATCTTGTTACCCGTGATTGTCTGAATGATCTCGTTGATTTGATGCGGCGTCAGGTCCTTCGCGCGCAGGTTTGGATCGATATTGGTCTGTTCCAAAACGCGCTTCGCCGTGCTCGCTCCGATCCCGTAGATGTAGGTCAAAGACGCTTCGATGCGTTTATCGGCCGGAATCTCAACTCCTAATAGTCTTGGCATAACAAATCGTTAAATCGCTAATCCATTAAGTCGCTAAATGACCTCACCCCTGCCGCTGCTTATGCCGGGGATTCTTGCAGATCACGCGGACAACATTCTTCCGTTTCACGATCTTGCACGCTTCACAAAGTCTTTTTACTGATGGTCGCACTTTCATAACTCACAGATTCGGCGAGACGAAAAACGCGGAGATCGGCTCCGCGTTGTCACTTCTGGCGATACGTAATCCGCCCCTTCGACAAATCGTAGGGGGAAACCTCTAGCATAACTTTGTCACCTGGCAAGATACGAATGAAATGCAGACGCATTTTGCCGGAGATATGGGCCAGGATGCGATGGCCATTTGGCAACTCCACGCGGAACATCGTATTGGGCAAAAGCTCGACAACCTTGCCTTCTACTTCAATTGCGTCTTTCCGCGCCATGTCAGGATTTCCGGCTCGTTCTTCGTGATCAAGATCGTGTGTTCGAAATGCGCGGACGGCATGCCGTCCGCCGTGCAAACTGTCCAGCCATCATCGCGTAATCTGACGGAAGCAGTCCCGGAATTAATCATCGGTTCTATCGCGAGCGTCATGCCGGCCTTCAATTTCGGGCCGCTCCCGCGCTTTCCGTAATTCGGCACTTGAGGCTCTTCATGCAGCTTCCGGCCGACTCCGTGCCCAACAAACTCGCGGACAACGCTGAACCCATCGCGCACCGCGATCTCTTCGATCGCCGCGCAGACGTCGCCGAGCCGCACTCCCTCGGACGCGGTCTCGATCGCGCGGCGCAACGCGATTTCCGTCACTCGCAACAATCTCTCCGTGCGCTCGTCAATCATCCCAACCGGAACAGTCGACGCCGTGTCCCCCACCCAGCCATCTTCGATTACGCCTATGTCGAGCTTCACGATGTCCCCGTATTGAATCCGCCGGGCGCTGCCGATCCCGTGCACGATCTCGTCATTCAGCGAGATGCAAATGTTCCCAGGGAACACACGGTGTCCGATCCGATACCCGAGAAACGCGCTGCGTACGCCAGCGTCCTGCATGAAATCGGCCGCAGCTTGGTCCACTTCCTTCGTCGAAATCCCGGGCCGAATCAGCTCGCTCACACGGTCGAGAATCTCGCTGGCCATGCGGCAAGCCTGCCGCATTTTTTCGATCTCTTTTCCGGTCTTTATCGGAATCATGCCGCTTGCTCGATGAGACGTGAGATATCTCCGAAGACGGCGTCCCGGGCGCGATTTCCATCGATTTTTCGAAGCGTCCCGGCTTTCTCGTACAAGGCTGCGAGCGGCTGAGTCTTCGTCTCAAATTCCTCCAACCGTTTTTTCAACACCTCGGCATCGTCGTCGTTGCGCCTAACGAGTGGACCATCGCAATAAGGACATATCGGGCGTTCGGCGAAAGTCGCGCTGCTCAGACTGGTCGTGAAGCCGCAACCCTGACACTGCAGCCGGCTCGCTATCCGGTCACTGACGGTTTGCTCGGAGATATCCAGCCAGATCGCCAGATCGAGCGGCGTCCGATGACGATTGAGAATGCTCTGCAGGCTTTCCGCCTGCGGGATCGTGCGAGGGAAGCCATCGAAAACAAACCCATGGCCACCGTGTAGTCGCAGCCAGTCTTCGATGAGCTCAACAATAATCTTGTCGGAAACCAGTCCGCCATGCTGTGTGGTGTCAGCCGTCTCCAATCCGAGCGGGGTTCCCAGATCTCGTTCGCGGCGCAAAATGGCGCCGGGTGAAGTCACCGGAATACCGAATTGCCGGGTGATCATTTCGGCCTGAGTTCCCTTTCCGGAACCCGGCGCACCCAGAAGGACCAATCGCCTTTTCACTTAGTGCCCGTAGAGGAAGATGGCGACACCGCCGATTACGAGTATTGCGATGATGACATAGAGCCACATCAAAGTGTTTCCCCGAGCCGCCTCACCGCGGCCGTAGCTGGCGCGATCGAAACGGCCCCCTCGGATCCGGCCTTTCCGCAAAAATCCATCGTAATGCCGCTGGATTAGATGTGTTTCCACTTGTCGCATCGTGTCGAGTATCACGCCCACGATGATCAACAAACTGGTGCCGCCAAAAAACTGTGCGGTGATTACCGGGACATGCAACGATTGACTCATAAGACTCGGCAAAATAGCGATCATCGTGAGGAAAACCGCGCCCGCGAAGGTGAGACGGGTCATCGTGTAATCAAGAAAATCTGCCGTCGGTTTCCCCGGACGAACGCCGGGAACGTAGCCCCCGTATTTCTTGAGATCGTCCGCGATCTGCGCGGGCTGGAATTGCGTGGCCACCCAGAAATAACTGAAAAAGAAAATCATCGCCGCCAGCACAACGTAGTGCAGCCAACCGGTGGAAAGCATGTCGGAGATTGTCTTCGCTGTCCGGCTGTTCTTGAAAGCAACGCTCACGATCGTCGTGGGAAAAAGCAGGAGCGCCCAGGCGAAAATGATCGGCATCACCCCGGCGTAATTCACCTTGAGCGGCATGTATTGCGTCTGGCCACCGTACATTTTCCGGCCCACAACACGCTTCGCATATTGCACGGTGATTTTTCTCACACCTTGAGTGACCGCGATGACCGCAGCGATGACGATAAATAAGAACGCCACCATCAAGACGAGGATCGCGGGATTGACCTGACTCGTGCCGGTCTCAGCCGATGGCACGAATGTCTTCCACGCTTGCGCAAGGGCCGCAGGCAGGCGCGCCACAATGCCGATCGTGATAATAAGCGAGATACCATTCCCGATCCCTCGCTCCGTGATTTGATCGCCAAGCCACATCAAAAATAGCGTACCCGTAGTGAGAGACAGCACTGTGACGATGCGAAAGGTCATGCCCAGATCTTCCACGAGCGGGATTCCTAATTTCGATATCGTCTCGGTGATTCCCGGCAACATCGTGTGGTACGATTCCGGATGTTGGAATGAAACTGCGAGCAGGTAGGCCTGAACAAGGCAAAGCCCCATCGTCGCGTACCGCGTGAATTGCGTGATTTTCTGGCGCCCACCATCTTCTTTAGCGAGCCGGCCGAGCTTTGGGATGACCGCCGTGAGCAACTGCATCATGATCGACGCGCTGATGTAAGGCATGATCCCGAGCGAAAAAATCGCGCAGTTTTCGAGCGCGCCGCCGCTGAACAAATTGAACAAGGCCGCAACATTGCCGCCCTGATTTTCCGTGAGCGAAGTGCGGAACCACTCCTGGATCACCGCTTGGTTGACGCCCGGCGTAGTTATCGCGGCGCCCAGACGCACGATCACGATCACCGCAAGCGTGAACAGGATGCGCCGACGCAGCTCCGGTATCTTGACCGTGTTTAAGAACGCCGAAACCATCGACTAGGATTTCGTGATCACCCGGAGAAGGCTAGCTCTTTCCCGATGATTTCTTCTTCGACGCGGCCTTGGCTGGCGCTTTCTTTTTCGAAGATGGTTTTTCCGTCGCGGCCTTCACTTTTGAAGCAGCTTTCGCTTCAGGCTCGGATGCGTCAGCCGCTGGCGAGGACTTTTGCGCGATGCGGGGACCGTGCGCAGCAGGCTTTTCTCGCATTGTCACAGTGCCACCAGCCTTCTCGATTTTCTCACGGGCGGAGGCACTAATCTTATCAGCCTCGACCGTGAGACCGTGCTTCAATTCGCCGCCGCCGAGAATCTTGAGTCCGGCTCCGTGACCGCGAATCAAATTCGACTCGCGTAACAGCTGCTCGTTCACGACGGTGCCTTCCTTGAAAGCACTCAGGTCGCTCAGATTCACGATCGCGTAATTCTTATGAAAGGCCGCGTTATTGAAACCACGTTTCGGCAAGCGTCGAATCAGCGGCATCTGGCCACCTTCGAACCCGAGACGAAGACTGCCGCCGGAGCGCGCCTTTTGCCCCTTGTGTCCCTTGCCGCTCGTCTTGCCGTGACCGGAACTTTCCCCGGAGCCAAGCCTCTTGACGCGATGCCTCGACCCCGGCCGCGTCCGCATATTGTGCAGCCGGATCATGATTGCTCGGCCTTCCCGTCGTTCAGGCGAATACCGCGCACCTTGAAAATTTCATCACGCCGGCGCAGAGAACGTAACGCTTCTATCGTCGCCTTGACCACATTCGAGTGATTGCTGGAACCAAGCGACTTCGCGAGCACGTCGCGAATACCGACCGCTTCGACGACCGCGCGAACGCCGCCGCCCGCGATCACGCCCGTCCCCGGCGATGCCGGACGAAGCAGAACGCGCCCGCCGCCAAACTCGCCGATAGTCTCATGCGGGATCGTATTTTCGTGCAGCGACATTTTCTCCATCGATTTGCGCGCTGCTTCGGACGCTTTGCGGATCGCCTCGGCGACTTCATTCGCTTTCCCGAAGCCGACGCCGACTTTGCCGTCGTGATCGCCCGCGACAATCAACGCGCTGAAGCTGAAACGCCGGCCTCCTTTGACGACTTTCGCGCAACGATTGATGAACACCACCTTCTCGGTCGTGTCCCCTCTCGCCGCTGAGCTTTTATCTGTGTGGCGTTCCTGTCGTCTTCCGCCCCCGCTGTGTGGTTGTGCCATGACGTTCTAAAATTTGAGTCCGCCTTCGCGGGCGGCGTCCGCAAGAGCTTTCACTTTTCCGTGATAGAGAAAGCCGCCGCGGTCGAAGATGACCTTGTCGACTTTCTTGGAGAGCAAACGTTCGGCAATTGTCTTGCCGACCTTTTTCGCCGACGCGCGATTCGCTCCCGCCTTTGACGTTCCGACGACCTTCCCCTCCGTGGTGGCGGCTGCGGCCAGTGTGCGCCCGGCATCGTCGTCAATGACCTGCGCATAAACATGCTTGCCCGAAAAATGCACGGCGAGGCGCGGACGCTCCGCGGTGCCGCTGACGCGTTTTCTGATCCGCGTGTGAATGCGGTGCCGGATTTCCTTACGATCGCTGGCGGCCATAACTATTGAACGGTCTTGCCTTCCTTGCGGCGAACGATTTCGCCCGCGTAACGCACACCTTTGCCCTTGTAAGGCTCGGGCGGATAAAACCTGCGGATGTCCGCAGCGACCTGGCCCACGAGCTTCTTGTCGATCCCCTGAATCATGACCTTTGTGGTGTCGGTGACCGTGATTTTGATTTCCTTGGGAATTGGAAACAGAATCGGATGAGATTTCCCGAGGCTTAAATTCAAGATGGAACCCTGCACCGCAGCCTTGAAACCCACGCCTTCGATCTCGAGCTGTTTCGTAAACCCTTCGCTGACGCCCAGAACCATGTTGTGGACGAGGCTGCGCGACAGGCCATGCAGCGCTCTTACGCTGCGCGTTTCGGCTTCGCGCACGATCGAAACGCGATTGTCCTGGACGCTGCCCTTGATGCTGCGCGGCAGGTTCCAGCTCAATTTGCCTTTCGGACCTTCGACGGCGACGGCGCCATCGGCTCCAATATTCACCTTCACTTTCGCGGGAATCTCGACGGCTTTGTTTCCAATACGTGACATAACGTTAAGACGCGCTTACCAGACGTAAGCCAGCAGCTCGCCCCCCACGTTTTGTTTTTTCGCCTGGCGGCCGGAGAGGATGCCGCGCGGAGTGGAAAGAATCGACACGCCCATTCCACCGAGCACGCGCGGAATTTCTTGTGCGCCAACGTAACGGCGCAGACCCGGACGGCTGACGCGTTTCAAGCCAGTGATCGCGCTTGTGCGGTTCGCGATCTTGTTCGTGATTTTGATCCGCGGGTGCGCTGCTTCGGTATCCACCGAGTAATCAGTGATGTAGCCCTCGTCCTTCAAAATGCGCACGATCTCCGCTTTGATTTTGGAATACGGAACAAACATTTCGGTCTTCTGCGCGGTCGCGGCATTACGCACGCGCGCGAGAAGGTCGGCAATAGGATCTGTAACTGTGCTCATGAAAAATATTAGGCCGGCTGCGGCGCGGCGGGCTTTTTCGCCCGATCGCTGAACGGCATTCCCATTTCGCTCAAGAGCGATTTTGCTTCTTCGTTTGTCCGCGCGGTGGTGACGATGGTAACATCAAATCCGATGTTGCGCTTGATTTTATCAAGCTCAACCTCGGGGAAAATCGACTGGTCCGAAACGCCAAGCGTGTAGTTGCCATGGCCGTCGAAACCTTTCGGTGAAACACCGCGGAAATCTCGGATGCGCGGCAGTGACGCCTTGATCAAACGCTCGAGGAACTCGTACATGTGCTCGCCGCGAAGTGTGACCTTTGCGCCGATCGCCTGCGCCTGGCGGAGCTTGAAATTCGCGATGCTCTTCTTCGCGCGAGTCTCGGAAGGTTTCTGACCGCTGATTAAGGCCAGCTCGGCCTTCGCATCTTCAAGCGCCTGCTTCACATCCGACTGCGAACCGACCGAAGTATTTATCACCACCTTCTCGACCTTCGGGACTTGGTGCGGGTTTTTGTAGCCGTGCTGTTTCTGCAAGGCCGGCATGACGCGGTCTTTGTAATCCTGATAAAATTCGTTCTTCATGGGCTAGGCCTTTTCCTTCTCTTTTGAGGCTTTGGTCTTGGCCGTCTTCTCTTTCGTGGCCTTTTTCTTCGCGCCCTTTCCTTTCGCCGCGCGCTCGCCGCGTTCGAGAACTTTCACATTCGAGATGTGAATAGGACCTTCGCGCTCCGCAATCTTTCCTTGAGGATTATCCTGCGATTTCTTCAAATGCCGCTTGATCATCCGAACGCCCTCGATCAGCACGCGCTGTTTGCGTGCGATCACTTCGAGCACCTTGCCCGAGGAACCCTTGAAGTTCCCGGAGATGACTTCGACGTTGTCGCCTTTTCGGACGTGCAGCTTGATGCGGTTCATAGAACTTCCGGCGCGAGCGAGACAATTTTCATGAAATTGCGCTCACGCAACTCGCGCGCGACCGGCCCGAAAATACGGGTGCCCCGTGGATTCAAATCTTTATCAATGATGACGATGGCGTTGTTATCAAAGCGGAGGACCGAACCGTCTCCGCGCTTGATCGGCTGCCGTGTGCGCACGAGTACTGCCCGGACGACTTCGCCTTTCTTAACAGTGCCGGTGGCGCTGGCCTCCTTGACGTTCGCAACAATCACGTCACCAATCCCGGCCGACCGCGCAGTTCCTTTGCCGATCACCCCAATCATCGTCGCCATGCGGGCGCCGCTGTTGTCGGCCACGTCGAGTCTGGATCTTAGGTAAACCATATTTGGAGCCTCCGGCGCGCTTACTTCTGCACGACTTCCACCAACCGCCACCGTTTCAATTTGCTCAGTGGCCGCGTCTCCATGATCCGGACGGTGTCTCCGGTCTTGGCCTTGTTCTCTTCATCGTGCGCGTAGAATTTTCTCATCTGCTTCACGATCTTGCCGAATTTGGCGTGGGGCACGCGCGTAACGGTGCGGACGACGATGGTCTTGTTCATCCCGCTCGAAATCACCTCGCCCGTGCGTGTCTTGCGCGCGCCGCGGCTTAAAGCCGGAGTTGCCTCCGCCGTTGCGGCCGCGCCGCTTTGTTGATCGTTTGGTTCTACCATAAAAATTATTTCGTTTCCGCCTTGGCGGCGCGTTGCGAGAGAACCGTCTCAATACGGGCCACTTCCCGGCGAAGGAGTCGCAGCCGGCTGGGCTGTTCCAACTGGCCGCTCTGCTGCTGCAAGCGCAGGTGGAGACTTTCCTGACGCAAATCTCGTTTCTTCGTCAGCAACTCGTCAAAACTCATCTCCGATATTTCCTTGAACTTCATAACTCGTTAGGCCGCAGCCACATGGTGCCGGGTCAAGAACTTTGTCCGCACCGGCAATTTATCCGCCGCGAGGCGAAGCGACTCGCGCGCGACCGACTCGGTCACGCCGTCCAGCTCAAATAAAATGTTGCCCGGCTTGACTGTTGCGACCCAATATTCCGGCTGGCCCTTGCCCTTGCCCATTCGGGTTTCCGGAGGGCGCGAAGTCACGGACTTGTCCGGAAAAATGCGGATCCAAAGTTTGCCTTTGCGTTTCATGCTGCGAGTCAGCGCAACACGCGCAGCTTCGATCTGCGTGTTGGTGATCCAGGCACGCTCGAGCGTCTGCAAGCCGAACTCGCCGAAATCAATTCGCAGATTGCGTGACGCCGTCCCCTTGCGGCTACCCCGCTGGGTCTTCCGGTACTTCACGCGTTTTGGCATTAATGGCATAACGGTCTCCTAAAAAACTCTAAACTTCGGCTGGCTCCGGCGGTGGGGGCAGGACGGCGGGCGTCTCGGCAGCCGGTTCTTCTTTCTTACACAACCAGCACTTCACACCGATCTTGCCGTACACGGTGTTCGCTTCAGCAAATCCGTAATCAATGGGAGTGCGCAAAGTGTGTAGCGGAACTTTGCCTTCGCGATACCACTCTGAGCGCGAGATTTCCGCGCCGTTCAATCGACCTGAGCTGCGCAACCGGATTCCCTGCGCGCCGAAATCCATCGCCACCTGCACCGCCTTCTTCATCGCGCGGCGATAGGCAATACGGCGCTCGATCTGGAGCGCCACGTTTTCCGCGACGAGCTGGGCGTCAAGCTCCGGCGTTTTGATTTCCTGAATGTCGATCTTGATCTGTTTGCCTTGCGCCATCTTCGAGATCTCTTCGGTCATCTTCTCGATCTCGGCGCCTTTGCGGCCAATCACGATACCCGGCCGCGCCGTATAGATGGTCACGCGAATGCTGTTCCAGGCGCGCTCGATCACGATCTTCGAGACCGCCGCGAACTGCAGCTTCTTCTTCACGTAATTGCGAATCTTGAGATCGCTGTGGAGGAACGCCGGCATCTCCTGCGGTGAGGCGTACCATTTCGAACGCCAGTCACGGTTTACCGCGAGACGAAAACCAATCGGATTAACTTTTTGTCCCATAAATTACGCCTTCACCTCTTCAGTCGCCGTCTCCGTGCTCGCCTCCGATATTGTCTCGGATTTTTCCTCGTGTTTCGGCTCGCCTTTTTTTCTTCCGCTCGTCTTCTTCGGTTTTTTCTTCTGCCGCTTTTTTTTGTCGCGCGTCTTGATCTCGATCTCGTCGGTCAAAATGATCCGGATGTGGCTGCTGCGCTTCAGGATCCGGCTGCCACTTCCGCGAGCGCGCGGCATCATGCGCTTCATGGTCGGTCCCTCACCCACGGTCGCCTCTTTTACGACCAGACCATCCACGCGGAGATTCGCGTTGTTCTCTGCGTTTGCGACCGCGCTCTTCAGCGTTTTGGAGATGAAGCCGGCAGCCTTTTTCGGGCTGAACGCGACGAGATCGAGCGCTGCCGAGACCGGCAACCCCTGAATCGCGCGCGTGACTTCGCGCACCTTAAAGGGCGAAATCTTCGCATACCGATATGTCGAGCTAACTTGCATTTATTTTCCTATTTCAAACTCACATTGTTGCGGGCATCCGCCTGGAGACGGTCACCCACTTTAATTTTTCCAGAACCCATTTCTTGAATCACTGCGCCGCAAATTCTCTGGCGCACATTCACTACTCGGAGCGTCGCGATCAATTTATCCGCCCGCATCACTCGCATCGGCATTCCCATCTTCACTCCCTGCTTTTCTCCGATATTGCCGACCACCAGCGACCACTCTTCCTTGACGCTAATCACCCTGCCATCCATCAACGTCGCCGTCTCCTCCGGGGAGTTCTGCGACTTCGCGGCCAGGGCACTCGAGCTGCGCAACTGCGTCTCCACTTCCATTCTCGCCTGCGCATCGCCTCCCGTGGAGGTCTTGAGCAGATGCAAAATTGCCTCGCTCAACCGCAACATCTGGTCGCGGTATTGCTCCCGTTCCTTCTGCATCAATCCCAGATCGGAGACCGCGTTCAGCAAACGCTGCTCGAGCTTAGCTCGATCCTTGTTCGCCGATTCGAGCCCGAGCGCTTCCATGCGCAATTGCAGGTCCGAATATTTCCGGCGAAAAACTTCCGCCTCCACATTCGATGCCGCCAGGCTGTCGGTCAATGTCTTGACCGACTCGCGAGCGAGTGAAAGCTGCCTCCGCAGCTCCTCGTCTTGCGAGAGCATAGCCGCGGCGGTCACTTTCGTGTCCGCATTTTCAATTTTGGATTCTGACAAAGAACTATTTCCCTCTGCGGCCAGCCCTCGAGCCAGCGTTACGCAGCCCACTAACACCATTGCCGATTTTCGATTGCCGATTTTCGATTGAAACCTCCGCCAGTTCTTCGACGCGTCTTCCAACCGCAAATTGCAAATTGCAAATCGCAAATTCACATCACTTCGTCACCTTCGCGGTGTGCGAACCGTGCTTCTTAAAGATACGAGTCGGTGAAAATTCGCCGAGCTTATGACCGACCATGTTCTCGGTCACGAACACCGAAATAAAGGTTTTCCCGTTGTGCACCATGAAGGTGTGGCCGACGAAATCGGGCGTCACCATCGAGCGGCGCGCCCAGGTCTTCAGCGGCTTCTTCACGCCCGACGTATTCATCTTGTCGATTTTCTCGAGAAGATGCGGCGCAACGAACGGTCCTTTTTTTAACGATCTAGCCATAAATCAAAATTACCTTTTGCGACGGTCCTGCATGATAAAGCGATCGCTCGGCTTGTGCTTTGCGCGTGTCTTGAAGCCTTTGGCAAGCTGGCCCCAGGGACTCACCGGGTGATGGCGTCCGCCACCGCCCTTCGATTTACCCTGGCCGCCGCCCATTGGATGATCGATCGGGTTCATGACCATGCCGCGCACGTGCGGCCGCCGGCCCTGCCAACGGATCCGACCGGCCTTGCCGCTCGACACGTTCATGTGATCGACGTTGCCAACCTGACCGATCGTCGCGAAACACGTTTCGTGGATCCGGCGAATTTCGCCCGACGGAAGTTTCACGAGCGCATAACCGGCTTCCCGGTTGCTGAGCGTGGCCTGTTGTCCGGCGCTACGCGCAATCTGACCGCCGCGGCCTGGAGCGATCTCAATGTTATGAATGCTTGAACCGAGCGGGATCGTGCTGAGCGGCAGCGAATTTCCAAGATCGGGCGTGGCCTCATTCCCCGACATGACTTTCGCGCCCACCGTCAACCCGTCCGGAGCGAGGATGTAGCTCATCTCTCCGTCCGCGTACTTAATAAGAGCGATGCGCGCCGAGCGATTCGGATCGTACTCGATCGCGGTCACCTCGGCAGCGATGCCGTGTTTCCGGCGCTTAAAATCAACCTTGCGGTATTTCTGTTTATGTCCGCCGCCGATGTGCCGGGCGGTCAGCCGGCCGTTGTTGTTCCGGCCGCCGGTTCTCTTCTTTACCTCGACGAGACTCTTATGCGGCTTCGCTTTCGTGATCTCGGTAAAAGCCGGAAGCGACTTGAAACGAAGCGCGGGAGTTAGTGGACGAAAACTCTTGAGAGCCATAACCAGTTAGACGAGGTCGATTTTCTCGCCTTCCTTCAACGTCACGATTGCTTTTTTCCAATGCGGCTTGCGGCCGAAATCGGCGCGGCGTTCGCGCTTCTTCTTTCCGGCGTAGTTGCACGTATTCACAGCCACGACCTTCTTGTTGAACAAGCGTTCGATCGCCTGTTTGATCTGAATCTTGTTCGCGCGCGGCGAGACACGGAAAACGTATTTGTTCAGCTTCTCGCTGAGCAGCGACGCCTTTTCCGTCAGCTGCACGGTCTGAATGAGATCGTATGGTTCGTTCATTCTCGATTCATCCTTTCGGCCAGATGTACCAACGCCGAGGGCGTGACTAAAATTTTGTCGAACGCGAGCAACTGCTCCGCGTTCACATTCGCGGCCGTTGCGAGCAAGACCGGCTTCACATTTCGGGCGGACTTGTAAGTGTTGTCGTCGAACGAGTCGGACAGGACCAAAACTTTCCGCGCGTCGGTTTGCTTTTTCAAAAGAGCGATAAACGATTTTGTCTTTAACTCTGTGACGGCGAACTTATCAATGGTCAGTACGTCGCCGGCTTTGATCCGTTCGCTCAGCGCTTTCTGGAATGCGAGGCGCTTGGTTGTCTTGGAAACTTTTTTCGAGTAATCGCGCGGCTTCGGTCCGAAAACAACACCACCACCACGCCAAATGGGCGAGGATTTATATCCGGCACGGGCACGGCCCGTTCCCTTTTGCCGCCACGGTTTCGCCCCGGAAAGATTCACGTCGGCTTTCGACTTCGTGTTCGCCGAACCGGAACGACGCGCCGCGCGCATCGCCACGACCGTGTCGTGAAGCGCCTGCGTCCCACGCCCAGTCTCGATCAACTCGATCCTGGCCTCCTTCGCGGCAGCTGCTGTTAAGACTTTCGCGCTCATTTATTCTTCGCTGCTTCCCCCGCGGGTTTCTTGATGGCAGGCCGGATGACCACATAGCTCCCATTGGATCCAGGCACAGCACCGCTGATCAAAATTACTTTCTCTGTCTCGCGCACCTGCATCACCCGCAGGTTCTGCACGGTTACGCGCTCGTCACCCATGTGACCGGGCATGCCCATGTTTTTCCAAATGCGACCAGGTGTGGAGCGATTGCCGACCGCACCGTTGCGGCGGTGCGTTTTCGAACCGTGCGATGCGCCCTGGCCCTGGAAGTTGTGCTTCTTCATCACACCCTGGAAGCCTTTGCCCTTCGATCGCCCGATTACATCGACCCAATCGCCCGGCTGAAACTGAGTGACATTCAAATCGATGTGTCCCTCAGGCGCGTCAGCCTCGAGGCGGAATTCCTTCATCAATTTTTTCGGCTCGGACCCAACCTTCTTAAATTCGCCGACCAGTGGTTTCGTCACGCGCGATTCTTTCTGCACGCCGAAGCCGACTTTGATCGCGGAGTAACCATCATTCTCCGCCGTAACCCGACGCAGGAGCACATTATCGCCCGCCGCAATTACGGTCACAGGATGCAGCCTGCCGTTCGCGTCGTAAACGCTGGTCATGCCGATTTTTTGTCCTAGTAAACCGATGCTCATGAAGTGAAGAGGTTTGAATCAGGAAACCAGGAAACCAGAAAGAAAACTGTTGGTCGTCATTGTCTGTTCTAATCAACTCCTGGTTTCCTGGGTTCCAGATTAAATTTTTATAGTGATATCCACGCCCGCCGGCAGGTTCAGCTTTTTCAGCTCGTCGACCGTTTTCGCAGTCGGCTCAATGATGTCGAGCAGGCGTTTGTGCGTGCGAATTTCAAATTGGTCCATCGACTTCTTGTCGACGTGTGGTGAACGGTTCACCGTAAATTTTTCGATCAACGTCGGCAGCGGAATCGGCCCCGCCACGCGCGCACCGGTGCGCTTCGCCGTCTCCACGATGTCGATCGCGGATTGATCGAGCATGCGGTGGTCGAATGCCTTCAAGCGAATGCGGATGCGTTGACCGTTCGTCATTTCGTTTCCCTCTGATCAAGAACAGCCGCCACGAGTTGCTGGGGCACCTGTTCGAAATGTGATGGCTCCATCGAGTAACTGGAGCGGCCCTTTGAAAGTGAGCGGATCGCGGTCGCATATCCGAACATTTCCGCGAGCGGCACCTCCGCCTGGACGGCCGTGAGATTGCCCTTCGCTTCGATCGCGCCGATCTTGCCGCGGCGGCGTTGTAAATCGCCCAGGATGTCGCCCTGATATTCCTCCGGCGTCATGTTCTCTACCTTCATGATCGGTTCGAGCAGAACCGGCTTTGCCTTCTTGAAAGCGTCTTTCACCGCGAAAATTGCCGCGAGCTTGAACGCGAGTTCGTTCGAATCGACGTCGTGATAGGAGCCGTCGACGATGTCGATATGTGCGTCGATCACTTGGTAACCGCCGACGACGCCATTGAGCACTGCCTCTTCGATTCCCTTCTTGCACGCCGGGATGTATTCCTTCGGGATATTCCCGCCGACGACCTTGTTCTCGATCGTGATGCCTTTGCCGCGCTCGTTCGGATGCGTCTTGATGATGACATGGCCGTACTGACCCCGGCCGCCTGAATGCTTGATCAGCTTGCCCTCGCCATCGGCCGGAGCGGTGATGGTCTCGCGATACGCGATCTGCGGTTTGCCCGCGTTGGCGTCCACTTTGAACTCGCGAAACATGCGATCGCGAATGATTTCCAAATGCAGCTCGCCCATACCGGCGATGATGGTCTGGCCGGTGTCCTCGTGCGTGAAGACTTTGAAAGTCGGATCTTCTTCGGACAATCGCTGTAAGGCGACGCCCATCTTTTCCTGGTCCTGCTTCGTCTTCGGCTCGATCGCCATGGAAATAACCGGGTCGGGAAACGACGGCGGCTCGAGCAGGATCGGATGGTCCTCGTCGCAAAGCGTGTCACCTGTCGTGATGTTCTTGATGCCGACGATCGCGGCGATGTCGCCGGAGTAACAAGTGTCGATGTCTTCCCGCTTGTCGGCCTGAATTTGAATCAAGCGGCTGATGCGCTCGCGCTTGTTGGTCCGCGGATTGTAAACCGTGTCGCCCTTGGAAAGCGTGCCGGAATAAACACGGAAAAAAACTAATTTGCCGACGAATGGATCGCTCCAAAGTTTGAAAGCAAGCGAGCAGAACTTGCCGTTGTCGTCCGTCGGCGCATCGATCTTCTCATGCGTGTCGGGCTCCATTCCCACGGCGGGAGGAATGTCCAACGGGCCTGGCAGATAGTCGATGACCGCATCGACCAGGTATTGAACGCCTTTGTTCTTGAAAGCAGAACCGCCCACTACCGGGACAAACTTGTTCGCGATCGTTTGCCGACGAATTCCCGCTTTCAGCAGTTCTGGCGTGATCGGTTTTTCTTCGAGAAAAAGCATGCCGACTTCGTCGTCAAGATCGGAGACCGCGGTGACGAGATCGTTGTACGCCTTGTCGACGATCGCCTTGTGCTCATCGGGAATGTCCGTGATTTCGTAAACCGATCCCTGGTCGTCGCTGTCGGAATAAATGATCGCCTTCTTATTAATAACGTCGAGCTGGCCCTTGAGATAATCTTCTTTCCCGAGCGGGAGGAGAACCGGCCAGACATTTGCGCCGAGCTTCTTCCGCATGGATTCGATCGACATCTCGAAGTCGGCGCCGACGCGGTCCATCTTATTAATGAAGGCGATGCGCGGGACGTTGTATTTGTTCGCTTGGCGCCAAACCGTTTCCGATTGCGGCTGCACGCCGGCCACGGCGTCGAAAACCGCGATCGCACCGTCGAGCACGCGCAGCGAGCGTTCGACTTCCGCCGTGAAATCCACGTGGCCTGGCGTGTCGATAATGTTCACACGCATCTTGATGCCCTCGTAAATCTTGAAGACGTCGGGCTCCGGCTTCTGCATCCACGCGCACGTCGTTGCAGCCGAAGTGATCGTGATGCCGCGCTCGCGTTCCTGCTCCATCCAGTCAGTCACGGTGGTGCCTTCGTGCACCTCACCGATCTTGTGGATCATGCCGGTGTAAAAAAGAATGCGCTCGGTCAGCGTCGTTTTGCCGGCGTCAATGTGCGCGGCAATGCCGATGTTCCGTGTTCGCTCGAGCGGATACTTCCGGTTCGGCGAATTCGGATTCGACGGGGCCGCGGATTTTTGTTCGAGTGTAGCGGGCATAACAAAAAATGGTTACCAGCGGAAATGGGCGAAGGCGCGGTTGGCTTGCGCCATTTTGTGGGTGTCGTCACGTTTCTTGATCGCGTTACCCTGACCGGCCGCGGCGTCTTTCAATTCAGCGGCGAGCGCTTCGGCCATCGGCATGCCGCGACGGTTATCGGCGTACTGCACGATCCAGCGCATCGCGAGAGAAACCTGTCGCGCCGGTGTGACTTCCATCGGCACTTGATAAGTGGCGCCACCGACGCGGCGCGATTTCACTTCGAGACGCGGGCGCACATTTTCAAGCGCCTTGTTTACGATTTCGAGCGGATCAACCGCGTCCGAGCCTTCGCGCGATTTATCGATCGCTGTGTAAACAATCCGTTCCGCGAGCGATTTCTTGCCCCGTTTCATCACGGTGGAAATGAGGCGCGCGACCGCAGGACTGCCGTAACGCGAGTCGAGCTTCTCCTCTTTTTTGTAAACTTTCCGCCGACGAGACATGTGATTCTGTTTCCGTACTTTTTATTAGCTAAAATTTATTTCGTTGTTGCTTTGCCGAGTTCCCCTTTTCCCGACACGCCCTTGGCGCTGACCTCAGCACTCTTCGGACGTTTCGCGCCGTATTTCGAACGGCTGCGACGGCGCCCGTCAACCCCGAGGCTATCGAGCGTTCCCCGCACAATGTGGTAACGCACACCCGGCAAATCCTTCACGCGTCCGCCTCGCACGAGCACGATTGAGTGCTCCTGGAGATTGTGTCCTTCGCCGGGAATGTACGCAATCACTTCCTGGCCGTTCGTCAACCGCACTTTTGCCACTTTTCGCAGAGCAGAATTCGGCTTCTTCGGCGTGCGCGTCATCACCTGCGTGCACACCCCGCGCCGCTGCGGACAATTCTTCAGGGCCGGTGATTTCGATTTCACCGAGACCTTCTTTCGTCCTTTGCGAATGAGCTGATTAATTGTTGGCATCTTCGTTAAATTAAAAGCCGCCCGATCTCGTAATCCGGGCGACAAAAAGACCGCACAGGCCGCGTTCACCTTCCCACGCACCTGATGCGGAGAGCGGGCAATATAGGAACGATTCACAACGCTGCAACCATATTTTCGCAAGTTTGGACCGCTGCGGTCAATCGGCGACGCGCCCTTAGCCGAGGCGGCAGTCCGAAATGACCAATTGACACGCAAAGCTATTTCTATTATTTCTGTTTAGACAGAATAGACTGACATTTATGGCAACTCTCTCTCCCGTCGCGCAAAAGTTCATTCTTCACTGGGGAGAGATGGGCACGCGCTGGGGCATCAATCGCACCGTCGCGCAGGTGCACGCTCTGCTCTTCCTCTCCGAGAAGCCCCTGCCCGCCGATGAAATCGTCGAGACGCTCGGCATTGCGCGCTCCAATACGAGCACAAGCCTGCGGGAATTGCAGAACTGGGGCATCGTTCGAATCGTTCATGTCCTGGGCGATCGCCGGGATCACTTCGCCTCGATGAAGGATGTCTTCGCCATGTTCCGGGCAATCGCGCACCAGCGGAAAAAGCGAGAGATCGACCCGACCGTTCATGTTCTGCGCGATTGCCTTGCGGAAGCGGATAAACCCAAAGCGGCTGACGCGCATATCCGCAGCCGCTTGTCGGACCTTCTGGATTTTTTCGAGCTGGCCGGCGCCGCGTACGAGAGGCTGGAGAAACTGCCTACGCCTGCGGTTCTCAAGCTCGCGAAACTCGGTGACAGGGCGCTGCGAATGGTGGGCATTTCCAAATAGCCTTCGGAAGGTGACGACCGCAAACGCCACCAGAGATCTGAGCAAAGCGGGCAAGCGCCGG
>DASVJK010000095.1:0-13166 GCA_036385955.1 Chthoniobacterales bacterium
ACGTGCCACGTCGCACACCGCGAGCGGCTATTCGTCTTCCGCAATCTACAATCCGAAATGCAAAGTGGGGTGGCCGACGGGACTCGAACCCGCAACAGCCAGAATCACAATCTGGAGCTCTACCATTGAGCTACGGCCACCGTCGCGTTCGAACCTAGATTTTAGATTCTGGATTGCAAAGGCAAAGCGAGGCAAGGTGGCACGGCAGGCGCTCTACTTTCCTCGCGGTGCAGACCCGCATTGCAACCCAACCGCACATGCATATCGTCCGACTTCTCGACATCATGAAGAAAATCGGTCTGATTTTGTTCGCCGGTTTTTGTCTTTCTCTCGGGCCCGGCCACCTGGCCGCTCAATCCGACGACCCGAGCGAAGTTTTCCTCAAGGCGTACATGACCTCGCAGCAGGGCGAGAAACTCGAGCACGACAATCAACTCCAGGGTGCCCTCGCAAAATTCCGATTTGCCGGAAGTCTGCTCGAAGAATTGCGCAAAACCCACGCGGATTGGCAGCCGGCGATCATCGAATTCCGCAGCCGCAAGATCGGGGAAAACATCGTGCGGGTGCAGAACAAACTCGGGACGCAAAAGGATTTGGCGGCGATTTCAGCGCCTCCACCCGTTTCCTCCAGCGCTCCCGTTTTACCCGATAAGTCTGGGCCCGCAGAACCGAATGTGGAAGTAACCGCGCCACGGAATAGCGACGCGCGGGTGCCAGTCCCACCTGCCGAACCGCGATCGTCTGTTGTGACGGACTCCGCCATTAAGGAAGCAACAAAAAAGCTGCAGGACAAAGTGGATCAGTTGCAGGTCGAGCTCCAAAAGTCGCGGACCCAATATGATGCTGTCGCGAAAGAGAAGGAGAATCTAAACGGCCGCTTGCAGGAAACGAATTCCAAGCTGGAAAAGGCTCAGGCCGATCTGGAAAAGACACGGGGCGCGGAAAAGGAAGTGCGCGGCCAGCTCACCCAGGCGGAGGAATCGCTCCAAAAAATCTCCGCGACCGCCGGAAGCTCGAAGGCGCAGGAGGCGCTTCGTGCGGAAATTGCCCAGTTGAAGAAAGCGCTCGCTTCGGCTGAAGAAGGCCGCGCCGCCGCGGAAAAAGAAAAGGCTGTTGCGGGCGAAAAACTGACCGAGGCGAAAACACAAGTCGCGACGGTCACGAAAGAGCGCAACGAATTGCTCAGCGACCTGAAAAACGCCAAGCAAGCGCAGGAGCGGGTGCAGGTGCTGGTCGCGGAGAATTCCGATTTGAAGCAAAAACTCGCCACCGCGGAAAAGACCGTCCGGGAAATCAGCGAGGACAAGCCGAAGAAGGAACAGGAAGTGGCGGACGTGAAACGTCAGCTCGAGCAATTACGTCAGCAGCTCGCGGCCAGCCAGAAGCAGAACAAGGATTTCGAGGTGACGGTGGCGGATCTGCGCTCACAGCTCGAGGAAGCGAGCACCGAGCTGGAGAAAGCAAAACTCACCGGCGCGAATGCCGAAGAAACCGCGCGGCTCACGAAGGAAAACGACATGTTGCGCAAGATCGTGGTGCGGGAGCGGCAGGAGGAAGCGCGACGCGAGCAGGCCAAAAAACTGATGCTGGCTGAATTCGAAAAATTGCAGATCAAGTCCGACACCTTGAATCAGCAGATCGAGCTTCTTGCGCAGCCGGTTGCAAAACTCACGTCGGAAGAGCTCGCCCTATTGCGACAACCGGTTGTGGGAATTTCCGACAGCAACCCTGCTACCCTCAAAGCGAGTTTCACCGCTCCGAAGAATTCCGGCTCAGGGCTAGGCCCTTCGGTGCAAACGACGGCGAAGCCGGCGGTACCCGACGAACTGGTGCCAATCGCGCGCGAAGCGAAAGATAATTTCGATCGCGGCAAGTATCGCGCCGCGGAGAAACAGTACCAGGAGATCCTGACGAAAAGTCCCAACAACCTCTATTCACTCTCGAATTTGGGGGTGGTCTATTTTCGCACCGGCAAACTGAAAGCGGCTGAGTTGACACTGAAAAAAGCGGTGGCGCTTGCGCCCAAGGATGAATTTTCGCATACCACGCTCGGGATTGTTTATTATCGCCAAAGCAAATATGACGATGCGGTCACCGAGTTAACGAAAGCGCTTGGGATCAATCCGAAGAGCGCGGCGGCGCATAATTATCTCGGCATCACCGCGAGCCAGAAAGGCTGGCAGGAGGCTGCGGAAAAGGAAATGCTCGACGCGCTCGCGGTGAATCCCGATTACGCGGATGCGCACTTCAATCTCGCTGTCGTCTATGCCACAAACCAGCCGCCCGCCAAAGAGCAGGCCAAACTGCATTACGTAAAGGCGACTTCGTTGGGCGCCGAACCCGATCCCGCACTCGAGAAGCTGTTGCGCTAAAATAGTGGATCGCGCGCTCCGTGGCGCGTTGTTTTGTTTGTGTCCCGAAAGCTTTCGGGGCCATTCTCTGGCATCGAGCGCGGAGCGCTCGATCCACCTTGGCGGTCACCATGCTCAAACCATTTCTCACCGCGAATTGGCGCTACCTGGCGATGTTGAATTTCGTGACCGATCCAAGACTTTTGGAACCGTTGCTGCCGCCCGGAACGGAGTTGGATTTCCACGAAGGACAAACGTTTCTGAGCATCGTTGGATTCCTCTTCCTGGACACGCGCGTCCTCGGTTTACCAATTCCAATGCATCGCGATTTCGAGGAGGTGAATCTGCGTTTTTATGTGCGCCGAAAAAACGTCGATGACTGGCGGCGTGGAGTCGCTTTTGTCCGCGAACTCGTTCCGCGGCAGGCGATCGCGGTGGTCGCTCGTACGTTCTACGGTGAGCCCTATTCCGCGTTACCGATGCGACATTGTCTCGAACACAGGGATGGTCGCGTCCTCGCGGAATATCAGTGGCGCAGGGGAAAGCGCTGGGAAACCCTGGCGATGACTGCGATCGGCGAGCCGCAGGGCCCGGCGCAGGGGTCGCACGAAGAATTCATCACGGAACATTACTGGGGTTACACAGCCCGGCGTTCCGGACTGAGCGAGTACCGGGTTGAACATCCCCGCTGGAGGCTTTGGCCCGCGCAGATGACACGGTTCGAAGCAGATGTCGCAACACTCTACGGTCCGCAGTTCGTCGAAGCGCTTTCCGCGCCACCCGCATCCGCTTTCATCGCGGAGGGTTCGCATGTCGAAGTGCTTCGGAGTACGCGGGAGCTGGAAGAGCAATAGGGCGCGATGACAGACCTGCTACTGGCGTGCCATCAACTCGCGCAGCACAAAGGGCAGAATGCCGCCGTGGCGGTAGTAATCGATCTCAATCGGGGTATCGATCCGCAGCTTCACTGGAACGGCTTCGCGCGTTTCATCCTTGCGCGTAATCTCGAGCGTGACCATTTGCCCGGGTTCGATCGCGTCTGACAGTCCAGTGATTCCGTATATTTCGGACCCATCCAGGCCAAGCGATTGCGCCTTTGTGCCTTCGACAAATTGTAGTGGCAGCACGCCCATGCCGACGAGATTTGAGCGATGAATACGCTCGAAGCTCGCCGCAACCACAGCCTTCACACCGAGTAATCGCGTCCCTTTGGCCGCCCAATCACGGCTCGACCCAGTGCCATACTCATGCCCCGCTAAAATTATCAACGGAACATTTTCCGACGCATAACGGACTGCCGCGTCGTAAATCGTTGTTTGTTCGCCGCTCGGCTGATGCACCGTCACTCCGCCTTCGGTTCCCGGCACCATCAGGTTCTTGATCCGAACGTTAGCAAACGTTCCGCGCGTCATGACCAGATCATTTCCACGCCGGCTCCCATAGCTGTTGAAATCCACCGCGCTGATTCCGCGTGACATCAAGTATTGGCCGGCGGGCGATGTGGCTTTGATCGCGCCCGCAGGAGAAATGTGATCGGTCGTGACCGAGTCGCCGAAAATCCCCAATGGCCGCGCGCCGCGAATCTCCTCAATCCTTCCCGGTTCCATCGAGAAATTTTGGAAGAAGGGCGGCTCATGAATGTAATCGCTCTTCTCATCCCACTGATAAATATCTCCGGCACTGGAAGAGATCTCGTTCCACTTCGGGTTCTGGCCGGCGAAGTCGCGGTAAAGGCGCTGGAAAACTTCCGGCGTGAGCGCTGACTGCATCGTGTCGCGGATCTCCTGCAAACTGGGCCAGAGATCGCGCAGGAAAATCTCACGACCGTCGCCCCCCTTGCCGATCGGATCGATGGAGAGGTCGAGATCGACTCGGCCGGCGAGGGCAAACGCGACGACAAGCGGCGGCGACATCAGGAAGTTCGCCTTGATGTTTTGATGGACGCGTGCTTCGAAATTGCGATTGCCGGAAAGGACCGACGCGGCGACGAGGTCGAATTCGCTAATCGCCTGTTCGATCTTTGGATGGAGCGGCCCGGAATTCCCGATGCAAGTCGTGCAACCGTACCCGACCACATTGAACCCGAGTTGATCGAGATACGTTTGCAGTCCGGTCTTCTGCAGGTAATCGGAAACGACGCGGGAGCCTGGCGCGAGCGAAGTTTTCACTGCCGGATCAATCGTTAGGCCGCGCTCGACCGCTTTCTTCGCGAGCAAGCCGGCAGCGAGCATCACGCTCGGATTGCTCGTGTTCGTGCAGCTGGTGATCGCTGCGATCAAAACGCTGCCGTGGCCGATGCAGCTCTGACCGTGTGGGAAAGTATCCCCAGGTTTCGCTTCGATTTCCGCGACCGAATCGGGCGTGGGCCTATTCGCAATCATTTCCACTTTGTTCCGCTCATCGCCCGGCTCGATTCCCTGGTCGGCTTTGTCGGTCGAAACCATTTCTCCTTGTTTCGGCGGCGTGCCGTTCAGACTGACGAGATGATATTTCCCGAGGTCTCCGTTCGATTTGCCGTAGCCGCCATCCTTGATCGGTTTTTCGAGCAGTGATCGAAAGACAGCGCCCAGCTCAGGCAGATTCACGCGATCCTGTGGACGCTTCGGGCCGGCGACGCTTGGCTGCACCACAGCCAGATCCAGTTCGAGATCGACGCTGTAATCGACGTCGCCTTTGCGCGGCATTCCGAACATTTCTTGCGCGCGGAAATAGTTATCGAAGGCAACGCATTGCGCTTCGGTTCGACCGGTGGCGCGCAGATAATTCACCGACTCGGCGTCCACCGGGAAATACCCCATCGTCGCGCCGTACTCGGGCGCCATGTTGCCGACCGTGGCGCGATCAGGTAGCGGCAGCGACGCCGCGCCAGCCCCGTAAAATTCCACGAACTTGCCCACCACTTTTTGCGCGCGCAGCATTTGGGTGATGTGCAAAGCGAGGTCAGTGGCGGTAACGCCCTCGCGCAACTCCCCGGTCATATGAACGCCCACGACTTCCGGCGTTAGGAAATACACGGGCTGACCAAGCATTCCCGCTTCTGCTTCAATTCCGCCAACACCCCAGCCGACGACGCCGAGCCCGTTGATCATCGTCGTGTGCGAGTCGGTCCCGACGAGGGTGTCGGGGTAGAAGATGGCTGATGGTTGATCGTTGATGGTTGATGGTGCCGAAAGAACACCCTTCGCGAGATATTCAAGATTGACCTGGTGCACGATGCCGATCCCCGGTGGGACGAGTCCGAAAGTCTTGAACGCCTGTTGCCCCCACTTTAGAAATTCGTACCGCTCGCGGTTGCGTTTGAACTCCATCTCCATGTTCAAACGCAGGGCTTCTGCTGAGCCGGCGAAATCGACTTGCACGGAATGATCCACGACCAGGTCGACCGGCACGAGGGGTTCGATGATTTTTGGATCGCCGCCGAGCTCCTTCACCGCGCTGCGCATCGCCGCGAGGTCGACGACGAGTGGAACGCCGGTGAAATCCTGCAGGACGATGCGCGCGACGACGAATGGAATTTCCTCATTGGCCGGTGACTTCGCGTTCCAATTCGCCAGCGTCTCGACGTCTTTTCGGCGAACTTTTTTCCCGTCGCAGTTTCGCAGGACCGACTCGAGCACGATGCGAATGCTGACGGGCAGACGCGAGATCGGCCCAATTCCCTGCGCTTCGAGCGCCGGCAGCGAATGCAATAGTCCTTCGCGGCCGTTGCCCGCGTCGAATTTTTTCAGCGTTCTGAATTCGTCGTTCATTCGCAGAAAAGGAAACGAATTCGGAAACCAGGAATCCAGGGAGAACCTGGGTAAAGGCGGCTCAAAATTTCTTCTTCTTTTCCTGGGTTCATGGATTCCTGATTAAATTTACTTCAGCTCCGCCAGCTTGGCTTTGATCTTGTCGAAATTCGGCAGCTCACGCGCATCGTCATTGCTCTCCGCGTATTGAATGACGCCTTCACGGTCGACGATGAAGGCAGACCGCTTCGGCACGCCGCCCATGCCGAGATTCATCTGCGGCAGGAATGAGTCGTACATCACGTCGTAACTCTTTGCGATCTTGTGTTCGTAATCGCTCAGAAGCGGCACGGTGATTTTTTCCTTCTGCGCCCAGGCTTCCTGCGCAAATGGGTTGTCGCCGCTGATTCCGTAGACGGTCGTATTCAGTTGCGTGTAATCGCCCAAGCCGCTGCTGATACTGCACATTTCCGTCGTGCATGTGCCAGTGAAGGCCATCGGAAAAAACAAGAGGAGCGTGTTGGCTTTGCCGAAGTTATCGCTCAACTTGATCTGCTTTGGTCCGTCTGCGGTTTTGGTCGAGAGGGTGAAATCTGGAGCTTTGGTTCCGGTTTCGAGTGCCATAAGAAATCTTCTGTTTAGGTTGATCGAGGGACATCAACTATAGAAACGGCACGGGCATGGTCAAAAGGTTTAAGGGCGACGGTGGAGGATGGAAGGGTTGAGGGTTGAAGCGCCTGTTATTTTTCACCAATCACTGCCCATGGAATTGCTTTGGTGGTTAATTGCGATCGTCTTGATGGCGGTCGGCCTCATCGGTACGGTGCTGCCGGCTATGCCGGGCGCGATCATCATTCTGGCCGCGGCCGTAATTCACCAGATCATGCTGGGCACCGAGAAGAGTCTTGGGTGGTGGAACGTCGCCGCATTGGTTGTGCTGACGCTGCTGTCTTACGCATTGGAATTTGCGAGCGGCTATTTCGGCGCGAAACGATTTGGCGCCACGAAATTGGGGGCCTTCGGTGCCACGCTCGGTGCGATCGTCGGACTCTTCTTTCCCTTTCCAGGATTGATCGTTGGTCCCGTCGTGGGCGCGATTGCCGGAGAACTCGTGGCAGGGAAGCGTCTGGTCAGCGCCGGACGGGCGGGCTGGGGAACTTTGCTGGGCAACCTCGCCGGCATGATCGGCAAATTGACGATCGGTCTGGTGATGGTGAGCTGGTTTCTGGTCGCCGCGCCATCGCCGTTTTGAATTTCCTCCTGTAGCGGTCGCCGCGGCGACCGAAAGCTGCGAGTTCAGAGAGTGCCCCGCCCAAGTCTATTGCGATTCCCATCGCCTGTCGTACACTCCGCCCGATGGCAGATGATCGCTGGCGGGCAGCAATGCTCGCCAGAGGAAAGTCCGAACACCATACGGCAGCATGCCGCGGAGAACACGCGGGCGCCGCGCTTGCAAAAGCGCGGTGACGGAAAGTGTCACAGAAAAGACACCGCCGGTTCTTTGGCAACAGAGTGCGGGTAAGGGTGAAAAGGCGAGGTAAGAGCTCACCGCTCGCGGAGCAATTCGCGAGGCAGGAAAAACCCCATGCGGTGCAAGACAGAACAGAGGTAGGGCAGCCGGTCCGTTGATCCTCGGGTATCGTCGCATCACGATGCGCGAAAGCGTATCGGGCACCCGGAGAAATCCGGGTGAGATAAATGATCATCGCGTCTGAGCAATCAGGCGAACAGAATTCGGCTTATCGCCATCGAAATGGAGGGCGCTTTCGGAAACGAGGGCGCCCTTCCGCTTTTCGGCACGAGCTTACCGCGGGATTGACAGCAGACGGAGAGTTTAGCAGAACGTCTCCACGTGGCCGCCCCCTCCCTGAAAAAGCGATTCTTCATTCCATCGAACATGTGGCGGACACCCGCGGCCCGGCTGGCCACGTCAACCGCTGCCCGTGTTGCCTTGCGTCGGCTGAAAGTTGAGGAGCTCGGGGATCTCGACGGCATTTCGTTTGGAGAGCTGCGGCGATACCTCCGAGGGAGAAGTGATTGGCTTTCGATTGGATGTGAACTTGAGGGTGCGGTGGATCACTTGCGGCGCCTGTTACGTCTTCAATCAGGGGTCCAAACACAGGGGCAAACGTCGCAGCCTACGAGCGGTACGTCTGATGGTGTCGGGACGCGTGCGAATATAGGCACCGAGGAGTTGTCGGCGCAGAATACGCACGAAGACGAGAGAATTTTCATTCCGGTATCAGAACGTGGACGGTCGATTAGTGAATTCCCGGTGTCGGTGCGACTTGGGCATCTCTTCGAATTCGCGGGAATGCGAGTCATCGGAGACTTGCACTCACGGAGTTATGTAGAGATAGCGAAGTACCGGAACACCGGACGCAAGACCGTGGCTGAGCTGCGGGAGCTCGTGCGCAAAGTGCAGCTGAGGACCAGTGACGAGATTCCGCGCCATCTTCCGGCACCGGTCAATCCGCACCTGTTCGTCGTTGCTCCAACCGCGCATGAAGTAAAGGTGGCCGAGTTGCCGGCGTCTGTGCGGCTTAAGAATGTCTTGGAAGCGTGCGGAGTAAGAGATCTCGGGGCTTTGGATCATCGGGATGAGCGCGAGCTGCTGGGAGTGCAGAATTGTGGACGTAAGACGATACGCGAACTTCGAGAGCTATTGCGTCGCGCCTCAGAGGGCGAATTCTCGGTCGACAGCGCCGGCAAAATTGCGGACTGCTTGTGGGAGGTCGTCCGAGCCATTGATGTGGGATTGAGTCGCATTGCTGCTCGGAATCGCACCATTTTCGTGCAGCGCTTAGCTGGCAACGCCGGCGATCTTCGGACGCTGGAAAATGTGGGTGCCGAGTTCAAAATGACGCGTGAGCGAGTAAGACAGATCGTAAAAAAGACCGTTGGGGAAATGCGACAGGCAGGCGGACCGCGATTGGCTCGCGCCCTTGAGGGCGTCGCCCGTGAATGCGAGCAGCGTGTCTGCCCGCTTACGCCAGAGCTTTTCCGTAAATGGTCTGGAGAAGACGCGCCGACGCGGGGACACGCTCCAGAATTTTACCTGCGTATTCTCGATACGATGGCCCCGGCCATTCCGGCGTGGCCGCCTGGTTCAACCAGCGAAGGCGCGAACGACCCTGAGATCGAAAAGATCAATGAAGTCGTTGAACACTTGCTGCGACTGAGTGGCGAGAATCCTTCTCTGAAAGAAGCCCTAGGCCGTCTTCGAGAAAGGCCGGGGTTCCGCAAGGTGAACGTTGGTGCCTTTCTAACAGCGTTGCGAAGAGCCCGGCATGTCATAGTCGATTTTTTTGAACCAGAGCAGCCCAAGATCCGCTTGCGTCGCTTACGGATCGCAGACTTTGCTCGACCCATCCTCACCGAGAGCAGTAAACCCTTAACACCAGAGGAGATTGTCGACCGGGCGCGACTGAAGTTCGGCACCGACGCGATTATCGTCACCGGACGAAGCGCGGCGAACGCGTTAACGCCGGAGCAGGGTTTCTATCTGCTCGGCCCAAGAGCCCTAGGAAATCGCTCGCACTTCCATGCGCCCGAATCGCGCTGGCGCAAAATGCGTGATGCCTTCGAGAAGCTCTTACACGTGGAAAACCGGCCGGTCTCGACCATAGAAGCGATCGACATGACACGCGTCGAGGTGCCCGCCGGCGTAAATTCCTACGAGCTGGCTCAGATTCTTAGGGAGGACGCGCGTTTCGTTGATCTCGGCCGCCGTCTTTTCGGTCTCGCCGAGTGGGGCATTCAGGAGCGTGAGCACATCAAAGATCTGCTCCCGCGGATCTTTGTCGAAACCGGTCACGTGCTGACCGTCGCGCAGATTCTTGAACGGCTAACGCGCCTTCGCTCCGTTTCGCCTACGGGAGTCTCGAACATCGTTCGGAGTCACCCAGAGATTCGGGCGTTCGGTTTTGGATACTTCGGTTTGAAGAATTGGAACGATAAGGAGACGGAAGTGATCTTGCGCGATCGCAACGCGATTCACAGTGCTGTGCGACAATCGAAGTGGGCAATCAGCTTCGCTCAATTGTGCGAGATGTTCGATGTCCTCCCCGCCAGTGCTCGCGCGGAACTGTTGTGGAGGACCTGCGCCGGCTCCGGGAAGTTGCGCCGCTCCCCGGACAAGCGTTCGCCGGACACTCTGCTACTTCACAAAGCCATTTCTCTTGAGTTGGCGGTCGCTGCCATCATGCGTGAGTTGGCGCGGCCCGCCCCGGCTTATGAGCTTCAATGGGAAGTTGCGGCAAAATTTGGCGCAATCTTCGCGCACATACAGCTTCCGGCGATTGAGAGTCGATTGGCGGCAAGCCCGCGTTTCTTGCGTAATGCCGCGGGGGAATTCTTACTCGACATCGATTTCGAAATGGAAGACTTCGACGCCGAGGCATTGCGGGCGGCGACGATTAGGACCCTCACTCAATCCCGAGATATTGCCGATTGCGACGAACTCATCGAACGCTTGGAATTGGAAGGGTTCGAACTTGAGGAGATGTCTCCGGAGATGTTCGCGTCTATCTTGCGCGGCAGTCAGGGGTTGCAGGAAGTCGGTAGTAGACGTTTTCGAGCCGTCACATGAAGCCAATATCGAAACCGCAAAAAATTCTTTCAGTGATGTTTGATCTCTCCAAAGGGCAATCCAAGCCGTTGCTGTACGAGGACATTGTCGTCAGCGCGTTCCAGCGCTATCCCGAAGATTTCCAGCTACGCGGCTACCCGCAATATCCCGACTCCTCGGACATTCATAAGCCGCTCTACAGTATGAAGCAGGACGGGCTGGTGCGCTCCGCCAATAAGTCGTTTCTCCTGACGCCGCGGGGGTTGGACATCGCGCGAAATCTGATCGGCACTGCGGATGCACAGCGCGATCGATTGACGAAGCAAGAGGAAAAGGAGGTTAATCGCATTGTGCAATCACAAGCCTTCCGATTGTTTCAGGAAGGACAAGCGGCCCGCATTTTGGACACTGATCTCTACGAGTATTTCGGTGTCAGCGTGCGAACGCCGAAAAGTGAGTTCCTGGGACGGGTAATTACCGTAGAGCAGGCAATCGTCGCGCACCGTGTAAAGCGCAAAGATGAACTATCAGATGTTCTGTCGAAACTTCACCAATGGCTTGTCAGTCGTTTCGAAGAAGAGATCCAAACACGGAAATAATTATGTCCATCAAAGTTCAACCCTTCGTTATCGACGTGGCCGTTCTAGATCTAATCGGTAAGGAATTCCGATTCGATCACGCCAAGGGTCTTGCTGAGTGGCTGAAAAACTCGAGCGACGCTTATTTACGAGAACAAATTCCCGACTCTGAGCAACTCGTCGTCGTTCGGTTTTGCGAAAGCGGAAACACTCTAACACGCATCGAGTGTATTGACTTCGTCGGTATGCGAAAAAATCAGATCGACGACGCTTTTAAGCGCTTCTTCGATCCCGAAGCGGCGAAGAAAGGCGCTAAACAAGCCCACGTCAAAGTCCTCGGGGGACACGGCAACGGAGGGAAGTTTTACATGCGGCAGATGTTTAAGTCGTCCCGTGCCGTCACGTATCGCGACGGAAAGATGAACATCTTCGGATTCAACGCCAAAAAACAATATGGATTCGAAGAGGAGTTTGAAGATCGCAAGGTGCCGCTTGCAGAAGCGCTAGTGGAAGCCGGCATAAATAAGCTTTCGCTACCGCCGGAAATAGTGCGGCGGCTGAAAACAGGAGAAACAGGTTTCACGGCGGTGGTCGGGGAAAAGCCCGACAAGGTGAAAGGAACGTCAAACCTCAAAGGTCTCGTTGATAAGCTCATCTTTCACCCGCAGGCGCGGAGGCTCATCGATCGAAAACCAATTTTCGTGGTGTTCAACGAGGAGGCAACGCTCACTCGCCTAACAGCTCCGAAACTAGAGGCCAAGGAAGGTTTTGAGACGCCGATTGTGGTCGAAGTTCCAGCTGAGCTTCTGCATGGAGGAGAAAAGATCGTCTTCACCAACAAGAACTTTCCGTGGCCAGGGAGGCTTGCTTTGAAAACGTCCAAGGAGCCGTTGCGGGCACATCTCGCAAGCCTAAACACGGTCGACTTCATTGGTGAAGTTGGAGTGATCGGCAGCTACCGCGTGCATGAGCTTGGAGCGACGCGGTTCTCAGGGCAGGTCGAATTCATCTACGGAGAATGTGAGTGCCCGGTCCTCGAAGATCCGGATCACGACTGCGTCCGCAATGACCGCCAAAAGCTTCTCGAGGCAGATCGCAGCACAGCACTTCTAGAGTGGGTACGCGAGCAAGTCGAAGCGCTTGCGGAAAGGATGGAGACCAAGAACCAGCAAGAGCGAAAGACGCAAGATTTGAAGAACACTTCCGTGCTCAACGAGATGCTTAATCGTTGGAAGGACCGGTTCATGAGTCAGGTCTGGACCGAGATATTTGCGGGTCAAGGGCCTGCTGGCGGTTCTGGGGGCGAGCAAGGGACCGGCGGGGGGGAAAGGGGGGACGGGCAGAACACCGGTGGTACATTGAAAGGAAACGAGGGGCAAGAAGGCGGCAGTGAGAAGACGCGCAAACCTCGATTCCCCCAAGTGTTGGTCTCGGGTCAAGACAACGATCCGCTCGATCCACTATCGACAATTCCTTTCACCTGCGATCCCCGACATCCCGCGATTTATCAGCGAACGAAGGATGTCGTGGCGGGGATATACTGGATCAACACCTCACGACCATTGGCAGAAAAAATCATCGACACATACACCGCCGAATCACCACGATGGCGGGAGTATCTCTTTCAGCGCTACGTTGAGATTATCGCGCGCGAAGCTATCTATCAACTTGGCAAGACGAGCGCTACCCTTTCGCCCGATGACGTAGTTCGCCAACTCGACGACGTGACGACGCGCATCCATGATCAGGCTGCGAAGGACCTAACTTCGTTTTTGTTCGCGGAATCGCTCCAATCCGCAAAATGACGACCTTTTCGGTTGTTGATTTGTTCGCTGGAATCGGTGGATTTTCGCAAGGCTTCCTCCACGCCAATGCCACAAACTGTGGCTTTCAGTTCGACATGAAGCTACTGGTGGACTCGGATCCAACCGCAGCATTC
>DASVJK010000096.1:0-6369 GCA_036385955.1 Chthoniobacterales bacterium
GGCCAGATTCGTGCCCGGGGTGACGCGCTGACCGACTTCCAGGGGAAGCTGCTGCAAGACGCCGGTAAATCCGGCGCGGACATGGAGCGCGTCCACCTGATTCAGTTTCAATTGTGCCAGCGCCTTTACCTGATCCACCGCAGCCTGCTTCGAAGCCAGCTGCGGCTCGATTGAATCGCGAGCAAAGGCATAGCGTTTTTGTTCGATCGCATCGCGGATGCCGAGATCTTCAGCCTTCACCTTCGATGTCTTATAGGTAAGATCCGCGACCAGGCCGTTCTTCTTCAAATTCTCGTTCGTTTCGTTCTCCATCTTTGCTTGCTGATATTCCGAGTGAACCCTGGCGGCACTCGATTCCTGCTCCAAAAGCTGACGCTGCAAAGTAGCGCGCAACGTAGTCAGTTCCGCTTCCGCCGCTTTAAACTGCAACTCGGCGTCGCGCGCTGCCTGTTCGAGTTCAGGGCTGGTTAATTCGAGAAGAATCGTGTCCGGTTCAACATGCGCACCGGGACGGACCACGATTTTTTCCACGCGGCCTTCGGTGTTCGCGGCGATCCAGCGAATTTCTTGAGGAACAAGGGTGCCGAGGCCGCGAACCTGGCGCACCATCGGGCCGCGCTTGACCGTGTCGATCCAAACGGTCGAGCGGTCAACACTCGGGACAGCGGGCTTGAGCCGGGAAAGCGCGAACGTCACGAGGATGAGCCCAAAGACCGACGCGGCGATGATAATGATCCGGCGCTTGCGTTTTTGCTTGGCAACGTGCGGGCGCGGGACATCCATGGCAGAGGCACTTGAGGTAAAGCCACTCGGCCGCACGATAGTAGTAGCCACTTTTGCTTCCGAGCTTTTTGACATTGCGACGCTTTCGGTATTACAGCGTTCCGATCGAACGAACCAGATGCACCAGCGCGCTCGCGCTGTTCAAAATCGTCAGGGCGGCTGTCATTACGATAATGCTGAACAAGGCCGCCTCGCCAGCGAAACTGCGGCGCGCTTCATTTTTAAAATAATCCTGGCTGATCGCACGGAACGACGGCCGGCATGAACCGAAGCAACGGCTGCCGCCATTCGCAACTGACGCAGCTTGAAAGCTGTAATCCGTTTTGGGGAGCGCGGAGCCTTTGCGCGACTCGCGATCGCTAAAATCGCGGCGGCTCTTTTCGTTGAATTGGATGGTTGGTTTCATATTCTTATCTTTCCTGTGAGATGCATTCGGCATCTCAATTGGATTCAAAATCTTTGTTCGCGGACAGACCTATTGCAATGGCCGTGCCACGGGTCAAAACAAAGTCATAACGCACTCTCAATTAACTGTTTAAATTGCATTACCGAAAACAGGCGAGCTCGGAAAAACTTCGGTTGTGGGATTCTGCTGTCCCGATTGTGGGACGAGATTGGCGCGCGGCAAAAGACCTATTTCGGCAAGCGCAAAAGCGCTTCGCAACCCGGTCCGTTGCGATTCCCCAGGGTCAACGATCCACCGTGCGCTTCCGCGATTTGCCGGCTCAGTGCCAGGCCGATTCCAGAGCCGCCCGGTTTGGTCGTGAAAAACGGCACGAACAAATTCGTCGGATTCATGATGCCGGGTCCCGTGTCCCGGACAAATACTTCAACGCATTCTGTCACATCACGCCAACCGGTCGCGACGGTTCCCGCGGTCTCGAGCGAAGCTTCCGCCGCGTTATGCAGAATGTTGATGAGCAATTGTTCCAACTGCGCCGCGTCCGCTTGAATGATTACGTCCGGCCCGGGCACGACGCGGACCGCGATGCGCGTCTCGAGATTCGCCACGCGCCTAACGAGTTCACCCAGATCGACTGGTTCCTTTTGCGGCGGTGGCAGGCGCGCCAGCCGCGCGTATGCCTGCATGAAGCGGCTGAGCGATTCTGCGCGCGTCGCGATGATATTCAATCCGCTCCTGGCGTCATCGCGCCAATCCGCCGGCGGTGGATCGCGCCGGATCAATGTTTCGAGACTACCGGCAATCGACTTGATGGGCGCAAGCGAGTTATTCATCTCATGGCCGATCACGCGCACGAGCCGCTGCCATGCGTTCCGCTCCTCCTCGCGGAGCGTGCGGCTTAAGTCCGTCAGGACTAGCAACTCGTGCGGCAAGCCTCGCTCCCGGAAAGAACTTCGACGGACGCCCCAGCGCCCGGAGCCGCCTGGAAAAGCAAGTGTGAGCGGCGCGTCTTCGTTTGCGTCGCAACAGGCTTCGAGTCCCAGGTCGCGTGCGCGGCGGCCGAGCAGCTTGTCCATGGGTTGCCCGAGCAAGTTTTCCCCTGCGCGGTTCACCAGCCGCAGTCGCCGTTCGGGATCGAAGGTAAAAACCGCGACGTCGATTTCCGCCATGATGGTCCGAAGCAACGCGGTTGCTTCGAAGGCGCCGAGGCGCTGGTGACGAAGCGTTTCGCCGAGCGCATTTATTTCCAACATCGCCTCCCCGAGGGCGTCGTCGACCCGGGCGCCCCGGGCGCGAATCGAATAATCGCCCTCGCGCAGCGCGGCAAGCAGGTTCGTCATCGTTTGCAGCGGGCGAATGACATGCTCGCGCGCACTCAGAATGAACCCGAGGCCAAAGCCGGCGATCAAGAGTGTCAAAGTCCACTGAACTTTTGCGGTATGATCGCCAAACCAAAGCAGCGCCAGCGCGACGATGGCGGCCGGCGCGGCCGCGGCAACCGTCAGCCATGTCAGGCGGCCCTCGTGTGTAAAACGCCGGCGCGGTTTTTTGAGACCTTTCATTCGCGCTCGCCGCGATCGCGGACTCGACTGGTCGCGCGCGGGTCCGCTTCATGGTCCCTAGAGTCCATACTGCTGCAGCCGCCGATAGAACGCGCTCCGGCTCAGCCCGAGTGCTTCCGCGGCCTTGCGAGCGTTTCCATCGAAGCGCGAAAGCGCTTTCTTGATCAGGAAAGATTCCACTTCCTCCAAGCTCATGTCTTCCAGGCGGGGCGAGTCGTCTCTTCCACTCGTTAGGCCAAGATCGTTTGCCTTGACTTGTGGGCTCTGCGTCATCAGGACCGCCCGCTCCACGACATGATCCAGTTCACGAACATTTCCGGGGTACTGGTGCTGCATCAGGATATCGCGCGCCGCTTCCTCGAATCCGGTCACTGTCTTTCGGTAGCGTTTCGCATGCTGCCGGAGAAAACTGTTCGCGAGGAGCATTATGTCTTCACGTCGTTCACGCAGAGGCGGCAGCGCGATCTCGATGGTGTTCAAACGAAAAAGCAGGTCCTGCCGGAAACGGCCCGCGGCGACTTCCTCATGCGGGTTGGCATTCGTGGCCGAAACGATCCGCACATTCGCGTGCAATGTTTTCGAAGAGCCGACCCGCTCGAACTCGCCGGTCTCAATCATGCGCAGTAATTTCGCCTGCTGATTCATCGGCACGTTCGCGATTTCGTCCATGAAAAGTGTGCTCTCGTCGGCGAGTTCGAAGCGACCGGCGCGATCTGTTTTCGCGTCGGTAAACGCGCCCTTCACATGACCGAACAATTCACTCTCGAAGATGCCCTCCGAGAGCCCGCCCATGTTCACCGTGATCATGCTATGCGATGCACGCGGTGAAAGCGCATGAAGAGCCCGCGCCACCAGACCCTTCCCGGTGCCATTTTCCCCGGTGATGAGAACATTCGCATCCGACGGGGCGACGCGTGAAATCAACTCGAGCACCGGACGCATCCGCGGCGACTCCGCAATGAGATTCGGCGCGTTGCCGCGCAATAGTTGATTGGCCGCTTCGAGCCGGCGCCCCTTTCGCAAGGCACCCGCGAGCTCGATCTGCGTGCGCACGATCGTGAGAAGCCTCTCGTTATCCCATGGCTTTGGAATGAAATCGCGCGCGCCGCGCTTCATCGCTTCGACCGCGAGATCAATCGTCGCCCATGCGGTCATGACCACGATCGGCAGCGTGTTGTCGAGCGCCTGAATGCGCGGGATCACTTCGAGACCTTCCTGCCCGGAAGTCGTGTCGCGCGTGTAATTCAGGTCTATGATCAGCAGCGCGTAATCACGTTTTTCGAGCGCTTGGAAGATTCCGGCGAGCGATGTCACGGCGTCGGTCTGGTGTCCTTCGCCCTTGAGCAAAATGCGCAACGCTTCCAGCACATCATTCTGGTCGTCGGCGATTAGGATCCTGCTCATCAGTTAACTCTGAACCGCGTTTCGCACGCCCTGTCAATCAGCCAGCTTCGAGGCGAAGAGATTTGCTTCCCAAAAATACCTCGAGCTCCTGCGCGGTCAGCGCCTTCGAAGACCTCGCTCAATCGGTCGCTAGATGAGAGAAGAGGGAGGCAATACCTCGATTCCTAGCGTTGCGGTACCTTCAAAGGTGGAATCGAGGTCGTCGCGTTATTGCAGGGCAAAAACCTCGACAAGAGCGACACCCGTAGCGTTGTTTTTGCCACGAACGATTGCGGTGTAGTTGCCCGGGTTAAGCGTGCGGACAATCGCCGACTCCAAGTCGTCCGACGGCGGAATGCCTGTCGCAATGATTTCCGCTTCCTGGCCGCCCGTGCGCCAGTTGTCATCCCCCGCCAGGAGCACGCCATTTACGTCATGTAGTTCCAAAGTCGGATCAGCCAGTTTGCCTGGGACGGATAGAGACGGACCAATCGCCCGTACGATCACCCTCGGCGAAGCCTGGCCCACAATGATGAAACCGCCAATCATCACATCGTCCCCTGTCTGGACCAACCCACGCGTGGAAATGTTCGCCAACTTCGAATCGACCGAGCGGTCCAAATCATACGCTTCCACCAGTCCAACTCCTGTGCCGTCATTTACGCCCCGCACGATCGTGGTGTACGCGGAATTGTTGGCCGGCAACGTCATTAAGATAGCCGATTCGAGATCGTTAGTTGGCGCAATTGTGCTGTCGATGATCTCCTGTCTGTTCGGCGCTTCCATCCAATTGTCGTTCGAAGTGATTAACCCGGAGGGGCCATGCAACTCAAGGATCGGATTGGCCAATGCGCCCGGAACTCCCGCATTGCTAAGGGACGGTCCGATGGCACGTACGATCACTTTCTTCGGCTCTGTACCGGCCACGATGAATCCGCCGATCAGCACGTTATCGCCAGTCTCCACCCGTAGCCGGGTCGAGATGTTGCCCAAGGGCGCGAGAGTCGGAGTCGGGAGCACCACATCCGTCCAAGTGTATCCTAAACGCAGCTCGTCGAAAATGGCGGTAGAAGTCGGGCCTCCGGTATCGCTGGAGGAAATCCCCAATCCAATCGAACTCAATTGGCGAGGACCAGAAAAACTCTTGTTTAAGATTTGACTGCCAAGGCCGGGATAAGCGGCGGGAGGGTTTATCCAAGTCTCAACCATCACCGAACTTTCACCCAACCATGAAATTCTACCCGCAATGAAATAAGTCGTCGATGGGCTCAGGGCTTGCGAACCAGATGAACCGACGGTTCCACTGCTTCCGTCCAGCAGCAGCCTCAGGTTAAAATATTGCTGCCCGAGATCTGGTTGCAGCGCCACGAGGCCGAGCGAGCTGGTGCCATTGCTTGGGCGGAGACACAAAGTATCGGATCCCGTCCCAACGGTGAGAGGGCGGACCAAGAAACTAAAGTAGATTGTCGTGTTCTGCGGGGGAAGCGTTCTGGACGTGAGTAAGCCGGTGGCGGGTTCTGGATTTGTGGTCAGTTGCACGGCTCGATTGGAACCGTCAAGCAAAGCCCCGCCTACAATCTGATAAGTGAGATCGGGAATCGGATCAACGGTCTGGTAGCGCGGATTGTTGCCGTAGGCCCAACCTGAATCACTCCAGCCAGTCGCAGTGACACCGGACCCAACTAACCCGCTACCGACAGGCATCCCGGCGAACGACTCGTAGGCGATAAGTTGGGCGAAAGCGGAGGCCGCGAAGATTAACTGAACAATTGCAGCTACGGGTACGAGCAGAAGAGACTTTAGGTTCATGGTTGGGGGGGCGCTGAACAACACGTAACATTGCATTGAAGGGGGACGTTGTCACCGCATATACCTGTGAGAAAGCTCCGCAGGCGGCATACTAGTCCTGCGTTTTTCACGTCAATTCTAATCCGCCCCGATACTACACCCAAAGCGTCCGGTCGAAGGTCCGGTACTGGATCGCTTCGCTCACATGTTCGGTGGTGATCTCATCGCTCGCCTGCAGATCCGCAATCGTGCGTGAAACTTTCAAAATACGGTCGTAAGCGCGAGCGCTGAGATTCAGCTCCGTCATCACCACGCGAATCAACTCCTGTGATTCGTCGCTCAGTTTGCAGTGTTGCTTGATCTGGCGCGGACCCATCCGCGCATTGCAGTTGACCTTTTTGTCGGAATGAAAGCGATCCTGCTGCCGCTCGCGCGCACGTCCAACGCGAT
>DASVJK010000097.1:0-5191 GCA_036385955.1 Chthoniobacterales bacterium
CATGTGCTCGAAGACGGCCTGAACATCAATATCGATCTGCGGTCGAATCGCATTGAACTGGAAGGCGCGCCGCGCGACGTGGCCCGCGCCGAACAGTTGTTCTCCGATTACGAGCATCTGCGGCGCACCGGCCACCAGTTCCTGAACGGCGACCTGGGCAGCATGTTGCGCGTGGTCGTCGGCGATCCGAACGCAACTCTGCGCGGACTAGCCGAGGCCGGGCGCCAGCGTTCTTTTGGACGCCGCACCGTCCAGCCGAAAAGCCCCAATCAGCGCCGCTACCTCGAAGCCATTGAGCAGCACGACATGGTGTTTGGCGTCGGCCCCGCCGGCACCGGCAAGACCTACCTCGCCGTGGCCATGGCAATCTCGGCGCTGCTGAACAAGCAGGTCAATCGCATCATTCTGGCGCGGCCGGCGGTGGAGGCGGGCGAACGTCTCGGCTTTCTGCCCGGCACCTTACAGGAAAAGATCGACCCTTATCTGCGGCCCTTGTATGACGCGCTCTTTGACATGCTGGAGCCCGAGCGCGTCGAACGCTATCTCGAAAAAAATATCATCGAGATCGCGCCCATCGCCTTCATGCGCGGGCGCACGCTGAACGATTCATTCGTCATCCTGGACGAGGCGCAGAATACAACCTCGGAGCAGATGAAGATGTTCGTGACCCGCCTGGGATTCAATTCCAAGGCGGTGATCACCGGCGACGTCACGCAAATCGACTTGCCCACCGCGCGCCGGAGCGGTTTGATCGAAGCGGTCGATATTCTGCAAGGCGTAAACGGGCTGGCTTTCGTGCACTTCGACGAAAGCGACGTGGTGCGTCATCACCTGGTGCAGAGGATCATTCGCGCTTACGACGAACACAAAACGCGGCTGGCGGAGCAGCAGTTGTCGCTGCTCGAACCGAAGTCGAGCGCGCCTCCGGCGCGGCCCGAAGAACCGCGCCTGCGCAATTAGGAATGTGTGGCGCGGACACTCTTGTCCGCGAAAAGTCGGAGCAAATTCAAAGGCCGCGGACAAGAGTGTCCGCGCCACACAGGAGGGAGCCTCGCTGCTACCCTCCTTTTCGCTTTACTTGGAAAGACGTGGGAGAAGCGAACTTGGTCATCTTTCAAAAGCGCGTCGCGGATCTGACCAAGTTGGCGCTGGACCGTTTTGTGGCGCGCGCCCGGCGTGCCGCGGGATTGAAGGGCATGGTCAACGTGCTGGTAACTTCGAGCGCCGAGATGAAGTCTCTGAACCGGCGTTTCCGCGGAAAAGACAAGCCGACCGACGTGCTTTCGTTTCCCGCCGAGCCCGACGCTCAAAAACAATTCGCCGGCGAAATTGCCATTTCGGCCGAGATCGCATCGCAAAATGCGCGAGCGCTCGGACACTCCCCGGCCGAGGAAGTTAAGATTCTCGTCTTGCACGGCGTCCTGCATCTGCGCGGCTACGATCACGAGTGCGACAATGGACAGATGGCAAGGCGCGAAAAACAGTTGCGCGCGAAACTCCATCTTCCGCTGGGGCTGATTGAAAGAGCCCTGATCGAGAGAGCCTCGACTTCCGTCGCTCGGAGGAAGCACTAGCAATGATCGGTGCCAGCATTGCTCTAGCGCTCCTCGTCGGCCTGCTGACGCTGGTCTCCTACGTGGACCGTCTCTACCAGGAAATCGGCAAATTCCTCTCGCGCGAATTCCAGGACAACATCGACGCCTTCGAGCAGATCGTCGAGCCCCGGCTCCAGGTGACGCGTGCGCGCGCCTCGCTCTCCATGGCGATCCTGACGCAACTGGTCACGGCGGCCATTGCCATGATCGTCGGCTTCACCGTGTTTCGCGACCGCGCCTGGAGCATTTACGAAGTCCTCGAAGCCACGCTCAGCCTGGTGCTGATCATCATCGTTTTTAACCGCCTGCTGCCCTTCGTCTTTTTTTCGCGAACCCAGGGACGCTGGCTCGGGCACTGGGCGCTGCTCTTGCGCGTGCTCATCTACCTGGTTCTGCCGGTGACGCTCGTGCTCGGATTCTGCCAGTCGGTTGCCGCGCTCACCCGCGAGCACGCCGACGCGCACCCGGAAACTTCCTCCGAAGCCGTCGACGCCTTGATTGAAGCGGGACAGGAAGAAGGCATTATCCAGGAAGGCGATCGCGACCTGATCCAGTCGGTGGTCGAGTTCAGCGGCAAGACGGTTCGCGAGGCGATGAAGCCAAGGCCGGAGATGGTCGCGGTCCCGTCCGACTACACTGTCGAGCAAGTGGTCGAGTTGCTCAGGGCCAAGCATTTCTCGCGAATTCCCGTCTACGAAGGTTCGATTCACCATATCAAAGGCATTCTCCACACGCAGGATGTGCTGCAAGTGCCCGACTCCGAGGCGCACACGCGGACGGTTGCCACCCTGATGCGGAAGGAAGTCTACTTTGTCCCGGAAAGCAAGTTAGTAAGCGATCTGCTGCGCGAGATGCAGCGCAGTAACATCCGCATGGCGATAGTAGTGGATGAATACGGAGGCGTAGCCGGCCTGGTAACTATCGAAGACTTGGTCGAAGAAATCGTAGGCGAAATCGGCGATGAGCACGAGAAAGCGCAAGTCGTGCAGGAAAACGATCACTCCTACATAGTCCCCGGCAACATGGATGTAGACCGCCTCGATGAACTCTTCGGCATGCGCCCCGAAGGCCACGAATCCTCCACCATAGCCGGCCTGGTAAGCGAACTCGCCGGACGCATTCCCAAAAAAGGCGAAGTCATCGAAGACGAAGGGCTGAGGTTCGAAGTCCTCGACTCCACCGATCGCCGGGTAGAGCGCGTGCGAATCACAACGGCTGAACCGAAGCAGATGAAGCTGATCTAAGAACGGGCGCCCCCATTCCTTCGCAAAGGACGCGAACGATTGGAACCCCGCGCCTTTCGTGATATACATAGCCTCCGGGGGCTAATATGTCTGAGATAACTTTCGATGGACAGACGCACACATTGACCTTGCGAGATCGTAGTGGGCATGTTGTCGGAACTTGGGCGGCGAACAACCGCACCGACAACCGCGCCACGCTGCCCTTCGTTCCAAACCGCGATTACGCCGTTCAAGATTCAGTCGCTCCCAACCGGCATGGCGCGGAGGATACCGCCAACGGAGAGTACGGCACGCAGGGCATAGTCCGGTTCAATGTGCCCGGACACGACGGCATCGGAATCCATGCCGGACGCCAAATAACCCCGGACAGGACTCCCGAACGCGGCATCGGTCCCGACCATGTCACCATGGGCTGCATACGTACGACCGAAGATGCCCTGACCGCCATCGCCAACACGATGCGCGCGGATCCAGTGACCACCGTCCGAGTAGTCAATAACCGCAACCAGCGGAGATAGGCATGCGCTCACTTGTTCTCGTCGTTCTCTTATCGGTTTTCAGCTTCGCCGATCATCTGCCGGCCAACCTGATCGCCCGCGGAAAACCGGAGACGCTGCTTTGTGGCATCGATGTCAACCACACGACACTTTCGGATGTGAAGAAGCGCTTCTCTACTCCGCTGAGCTACAAGACCTATCCGGAGACGGAAGAGGCTGCCGAAATAGTGTGGGACCAGGAAGGGTCGCGGATCCACGCCACGATCAACGCTGACAACATCGCCTATGCCGTCGACGTCAGTGGGAAACCCAGCCCGATAGCCAAAACCGGCCGCGGGTTGGCTCTAGGCCAGTCGTCGGCCGACATTAAGCGGATCTACGGTCCGCGCTTCCGCCAGCGGGGAAACAACATCACGCTTCAATGGCAGGACGGAACGGAACTGAGAGTCCGTCTGACATCCGGCCGAATCAGCTCACTCGAGCTGATCGCCAGCGTCGAGTAGACGGCTTGCGCACGTCTCGCGGTTTTCGAGACGTGGGATACTGCGCTGTCGCGCCAATCGTTAGTCCACCTGTCATTTCGCATATCCTGTGACATACGTGTACAATCTGTCACAAGTGTTGGAGTGTGACACATGAACCCTGAAACTCGAATGCGGGTTAACGAAAACGGGCGCGTCGTCATTCCCGCTTCCTATCGGAAAGCGCTTGGGATCAAGGCCGGAGACGAAGTGATTTTGCGCATGGAAGACGACGAGCTGCGAATCACGACGATGAAGCGGCGTCTTGATCGCGCCCGGCGGCGCATTCGGCAGTATGTGAAACCGGGCGTGTCTCTGGCGGACGAGCTCATCGCGGAACGGCGCGAGGCCGCAAAACGTGAGTAAGATCGTACTGGACGCGTCGGCCATGCTCTCCGTGCTCAATCATGAGCCAGGTTCGGAGAAACTGACTCCGGAGATGCTGAGCAACGCCGTCGGCAGTGCGGTTAATCTGGCCGAAGTCCATACGAAGCTCGTGAGTCGTGGCGGCGATCCCGATGAAGCATGGGAAGACGCGCTCAGCGCGATCCACGAGCCCGTGCCGTTCACCGCCGAGCAAGCGAGAATTGCGGGCAATCTCGTGACTCAAACCCGCCCGCTCGGTCTCTCCTTGGGAGACCGTGCCTGTCTGGCGCTTGGCACTGCGCTCCATGCTCCGGTCTACACAACGGATAGATCCTGGAAAAGCCTTAAAATTGGCGTCCGAATTCACGTCATTCGGTAAGGTGAGATGCCTGCTGGCAGCTAGCGGCCAGAAGCTAGTACCCTATCCCCATGTCCTTTCACTCCGGATTCGTCTGCATTCTCGGCCGTCCCAACGCCGGCAAGAGCACGCTGCTGAATGCGTTGGTCGGCGAGAAGCTGGCTATCATTTCGCCGAAGCCCCAGACCACGCGCAACCGCATTCTTGGGATCATCAACGTCCCTAAGGTGAAGGCACGCGAGGCTGGGCAAATCGTGCTCATTGACACGCCCGGAGTTCACCGTTCCGGTTCCTCGCTCGGACGCAAGATGATGTCTGAGATACGCGAGGCGCTCGAAGGTTGCGAACTGATTCTGATGATCGTCGATGCCAAAAAGAAGTGGGACGCCGTTGACGGCTACGTCCTCGATCTGGCAAAAAAGGCTGGCACTCCGGTCTTCTTGCTGCTCAACAAGATTGATCTGCTCGCCGACAAGAGCAAACTGCTCCCGCTGATCGCACAGTTCCAAACGCTGCACGATTTCAAGGAGATCGTCCCCATCTCCGCCCTCAAGAAGAAAGGCCTCGACGAATTGCTGTCTTGCGTGCTGAAGGCTCTGCCCAACGGCCC
>DASVJK010000098.1:0-20507 GCA_036385955.1 Chthoniobacterales bacterium
GCCAACCGCCTTTCTCGTTCTCACTCGCGCGAGCATTATCAGCAGCGCGCAATTAAAGCTCTCGCTCGATAATGCCTGGACACTGGCCGACTTGGAACAGGACCACCTCACGGCGCGTTTAAAGATTCTCGTGAAACGGGCGCAGGGCGGAAGACAGGCAATCGCTAGAGCGAGCTGATGTTTGCGACGATTTATTTGCCGGATTTTCATCTGCAAGCCGCGTTGCGCCATCAACCGGAGTTGCGCGGAAAACCTGTGGCCTTAATCGATGATCAAGAAAAAAAGGCGGTGATCGTCCAACTCAATGCAGCGGCCGAACAAACCGGTGTGCGATGCGGAATGACGCCGAGCCAGGGTTTGGCGCGGTGTCTTCAGCTTGTGGTGAAAACGCGCCTGCCTTCCCAGGAAAAACTGCTTCAGGAAATCCTGCTTCACTTTGCCGGCACGCTCGCGCCATATGTCGAAGCAACTGGCGCCGGGATTTCGACCATCCAATTTACAGACACAAAAAATCTGATGCAGGAGATGGCGCGCGTGATCGCACAGTTAACGGACGCTGAAATCGTCGCGCAAGCCGGGATCGCGCCTACGCCCGATGCAAGCTTCCTGTCTGCGCATCTGGGAAAACCGGTGCTGCAGGTCGACGACGCGAGCGAATTTCTCGCCACGCTTCCGATCGAAACGCTAACAATCGGCTAGGGGCGCTCAGGTGCCCGACGGCGCTGGAGTTCGCTCCATGAAAATTCGGTAGACGAAACCGGCGAGCGCTCCGCCGAGCATCGGTCCGAGCCAATAAACGTAATGTGCCTTCCAGAAACCAGCGACGAGAGCCGGACCGAAGACGCGGGCTGGGTTCATCGCCGCGCCCGTGAGCGGTCCACCAAACAAAATATCGAGCGTGATTGTCGCGCCAATCGCAAGACCCGCCACGCGGCGACCGCGTTCATCCACGCCGGTCCCGTGTACGACGAAAACGAGGAAGAACGTCAGGATTGCTTCGACCAAAATGCCCTGTCCCGGAGTGAGATTGATCGCAAGCTGCGGTGTGCCGGTTACGACAACATCACGGCCAAGCAAACTGAGACAGATGAATGCTGCCGAGACGCCGCCCAATAGTTGCGCGATCCAATAACGTATCGCAACAGCCCATGTCATGTTACCGCTGCAAACCACTCCAAAAGTGACAGCCGGATTAAGGTGGCCGCCGGAGATATGCATCGTCGCGGAGACGAAGGCCCCGATGGTCAGGCCGTGTGCAAGTGCAACCGCGAGCACGTCGTGTCCCGCCGTCTTGATGGCGCCGATTCCGACAAAAATGAGGGCGAATGTGCCGATGAATTCCGCGATGCAAGGACGAAGCTTTTCCATCGCGCCATCCAAGCAAAAGGTTTCCGCAATGACAACACCTGGCTTGTCTTCTTTCTGTAGGGGCGGGGTCGCTGACCCCGCCTCGATGCTGTGATGTTGCCCCATCGGCGGGGTCAGCGATCCCGCTCTACAGTTTTAAGAGAGCAACTAGCCGCCGGCGTAGTCGGGATACTTATCGCGGAGCTGTTTGGCCACGCGATCGGCTTCCTCTTTCTTTCCGGCCTTTTGGTAGGCAAGTGCCGCTTTTTGCAGAGCGCGAGGAGTAATCGCAGGGTCGTCATAAAGCAGGGCGACACCCATGAAAGCTTTGCCTGCCTCGTCGAAATGCTGGCGCTCGACCTGGACGTCGCCAGCCAGCAGTCTCGCTTCCGCATTCACGCGGCCTTCAGGCTGCAGGCTCATGATCTCCTCGGCGATTTTCTGCGCGTCGTCGGGTTTGTGCGCAGCAATCTTAGTGGCCCCGAGCGCGAGCAATGTCTTCGCCTTCGCGGCCGGGTCGGTCGCCACCTGGAGGTATTTCTCGTAGGCGGTTTCCGCCTGGGCGAAATTCTTTAGCTTCGTTTCCGTGTCTGCGAGATAAAACCAAAAATCGGGCTTTACGTTACCGAGACTCTCACTTTGGCCGAGAACGCTGAAATATTTCTCCGCGACCGTGTAATTCTTCTCGTTGTAGTACTCGACTCCGAGCCATTCGAGGATTTCCGCCGGCACCTTCGTGCTGGAATTAGCCGCAAGAAATCCGTTCACTTCATTCGTGAGAGCCGGGCGATCCTTCAGGTAGAAAAAGGCGGAAACGATGCGAAGCGTGGCCAGGTTGTAATACTGCTCCTTGTTCAGCTGGCGCGCGGCATCCAGCGGCGCCAGTGCTCCTTTGTAATCTTTGGCCTCAAATGCGGCCTTGCCTATGTAGTAGTTTGCCTGCGCCGCCACCGAGCTTTTTGGGAACTCCTTCAGCAGTTGCCGGAACGCGTCCGACATCCCTTTCGAATTATCCCGTTGCCCGAGGATGAGAGCTTTCTGTTGGAGCGCGGCTTCGCGCTCCTTCGCGGCCGGATACTTCGCCAACAGTGTGTTCAAATCCTCAATCGCGGCGTCGTAATTCTTGCTTTCCTGGTAGGCTAACGCGCGCTGCGTGAGAGCGGATGGCAGCTGCGGGCTGTCCGGAAAGCCCTTCACAAAATAGCCGAACGCCTCAATGACCTGCGGCCCGTCCTTTAACTGAACAAAACACCAACCGAGTTTGTAGGCGGACTCGGCCCGCAACTTCTGTGAGAGATGCGAGGCGCGCAGCTCCGCGTAAATAGGCGCCGCTTCCGCGAATTTCTGTTCCTTGTAAAAATGTTCCGCCTTGAGCAGCTTCGCCTGGTCGGCGCGTTCGGGAGCGGGATTCGATTTCAGGTATTCTTCCACTTCCGCCAGGAGCGTCGGTGCGTTGCTGTTGTAGAAGTTGATCAGCCGCTGATACTGCGCGTCTTTTGCTTCCTCGCGGTCCGGATACTTTGCGATGATTTGCCGGTAGACGTCGTCCGCTTCCTTCGTATGCCCCAACTGGCGCTGACTGTTGCCCGCGATCAGCATCATTTCCGCGCGCACTTCCTCGGGGATCTGGTCCTGGCCGCGTTTGTACTCCGCCAGCACCTTTTCGTACTGACCGGACTGATATTGCAGCCGGAGCAGTCCAACCTCCGCAACCGCGCGCCAGCGGCCGGCTTCCGGCAAAGAGCGGCCTTTCTGCAGTAAACTCAATGCTTTCTCCTCCATCGCCTTGTCGAATTTCCCCTTCTCCGTCTGCTGTAGGTCCACCGCGACCATTCCGGCACGAACAGTCGCTTCGGCTTTCAACGCCGGCTTCTGCGTTTCATTCGCAAGCGCTTCGTAGTTTCTGAACGCGTCCGCCTTTCGCCCGCGCGCGAGCGCGATCGAACCGGCGGCGAGACGCGCATCGTCTCGATAGGGATTCGGATTTCTTACCTCGGCGACTTGCTGATAAAGATTCTGCGCCTCGTCTTTGCGGTCTACGTTTTCGAGACAGCGCGCTTCGAAATATCGGGCGGAGAGGGCCAGCGCCGATTCTTTGGATTTGGCCGCGGCGCGGTGAAAAAGCGAAAGCGCCCCCGTGTAATCTTTTTGGGTGAAGAGAATTTCCGCCACCCCGTAAGACGCGGGACCGGCGAACTCACTTTCTGCATAACTATCGAGCACACTTTGAAAACTGGTTCGAGCCGCGGCGCTGCGGTTGAGCGCGCGGTAACATTCCGCCAGGTAAAAATAGGCGCTCGCTCGACCGGGGGCGCCGGGATATTGACCCATGTATTTTTCGTATTCCGGGACCGCTAGGTCATAGAGCTTCCTGGAAAAAAGCGCGTTGGCGTAATCGAGCTGTCGCCGGTCCGGCGCTTCCGTCTCGGTAGGTGGAGATTCGGTCGGAGGCTGCTCAGGATTTGAAGCTGGTGCGCTCGGCCTTGGAGCAGCGCTCGGTTCCGGAGTTGACGGCGGCGCGCTGCGGCGCGGCCGCACCGAAGGAGCGGGGGTCCGTGCATCGAAGGGAACCGCTCTCGCGACAGGCGGTTCATCCACGGGCTGGGCTCGGCGCACTTCCGGAGTGCGCTGCTGTGCCAGTGACGCTGGAATCGCAGAAAAGATCAGCGCCGCGTACACGAGGCAAACCGCGCCTCGCCTGGTCTTCATTTTGCCGTGGCGAACGCGACGTTGGTCACGCCCGCCTCGCTGCAAATATTGAGGACGCCCACCACGTTCTTGTAGGCGCCAGTTTCATCGCCGCGGATCACGACCGCCTGGTCGGGGTAGAGCTGCACCAGGTTCTTCAGCATCTCCGTTAGCTCGGTGGGGCTAAGGGTGCGTCGATTCACAACGACATCGCCGTCGGCTTTCACATTCACAACGACATCACCGATCGGCGCGGTTTTTTCCTTCGCTGAGGAAGCCTTCGGCACTTTCACGTCGAGCTCGTTCTCGTTGCGCGCCGCGTTCCAGGTCATAAGAAAGAAAATCAGCAGGAGGAGGAGGACGTCGACGAGAGGCGCCAGCTGAATGCCCGGATGCTGCGGGGTCGCGTGCCTTCGCAAGTTCATATCACAAAACAGGAGTCAGAGGTCTGACGAACCTGACGCCTCAAAATTCATCCTCGAGCAACACCGGCGCGCGCTCGGCCGTCCGCTTGCTGTACTGCAACGAGACTAAAGCAAGGACATGAGTCACGGCAGACTCCAGCTCAGAAATGATCTTTTGCACACGTCCGCGGAAAAAGGCATAGAAAATCATGGCCGGAATACCGATCGCCAGGCCGGCTGCTGTATTAACCAGGGCTTGGCTAACGCCGCTGGATAGCTGGGCATAGCGCTGCGTGCCGAGATCGGCGCCGAGTGCACCGAAGGATTTTATGATTCCAAATACAGTGCCAAGCAATCCAAGCATCGGCGCGATCATCCCAATGTCCGCGAGATAAATAACGCGATTGTTCAAGCTCGAAGCCACACGAGTCCCTTCTGTTTCGGCGATCTCGCGCACCTGTTGGAAATCCGCGCTGGGATTTTTTGTCGTGAAATCAAGCATCTTTTGCACGACCCGGGCAATCGCCTCGCCATGGCGATTCGAGACGGCGAGCAGCCCGAGGTAATCACGTTTGCGCAAGAGCGCATCCGCCGTTGCCATGTATCCGCTCGAGACCACGGAGCCACGCCGGATGGTCAAAAGATAAACGATCACGAGCATCACGGAAAAGACCGAGAGGACGAAAAGCGGAATCATAACCGGGCCCGCGCCGATTATGGTATCCAGGATCGACCTGGTGTGCTGCGGCAAATCCGGAGCTAGCGGCGCGGGAGTTTGCGCGAGAAAAGGCGTTGCGCCCGCGAACAGCGCGAAGAGATTTTTCATTCCGAGAGTGCTGTTATGATAGGCAACGGCGGCAGCAGATGCAAATAGCGGCCGGCTGCGCGGTCCCTGCGTCATCGAGGAGCCAGCCAAGCGGCCTGCAGAGCATTAGCCTCCAAAGACCGCCGGGAACGTCCCCGCGTTCAAACAAACTTTTCTCCGGCCAGCCACCGCCGCACGCGAAAGATGTGCGCAGGCTGCACCTCCGGGTTCAATTCGACGTAGTTTGCGCTCCCGCGCCAAATGTAGCGCGCATCGTTCAGGAGATCGTGAACCTGATAAGCATCGGTGTCCATCGCGCCAAAATCTTCCAGCGGGACGTGGACATACGAATTCTGCGAGCGCCGCGGATCAAGATTCACAACGACCAGGATGATGTTGTCACGCGCAGGCGTCATCTTTCCATAGCATAGAATGGCGTCGTTCTCGGTTCGGTAGAAGCGCAGGTTATCGTACAAATGCAGCGCGCGATTCTCCTTCCGAATGCGGTTCAGGCGCGTGATCCAGTCCTTGATATTGCCCGGCGCATTCCAGTCCCGTTCTTTCCACTGATACTTTTCGGAGTCGAGATATTCCTCGCGCCCGGGTAACGCCGCGTTCTCACATAACTCAAAGCCGCTATAGATCCCGTAGACGCTGGAGAGCGTCGCAGCCAGGACCGACCGGATCATAAAGGCGGGCCGGCCCCCTTCCTGCAAATGCAGCGGCAAGATATCTGGTGTATTTGTGAAAAGATTGCCGCGAAAGTATTCGAACATCTCGGTCTGCGTGAGTTCGGTGAAATACTCAGCGAGCTCCGCTTTTGTGTTCCGCCAGGTGAAATAGGTGTAACTCTGAGTGAAGCCCGCCTTGGCCAGCGCCTTCATCATCTTCGGCTTGGTAAAGGCCTCCGACAGAAAAATTACGTCCGGATACTTGTTGCGCACGCCTGAGATCAGGTATTCCCAGAAAGGAAGCGGTTTCGTGTGCGGATTATCCACGCGGAAGGCGCGCACCCCGCGATCTGCCCAGAAGAGAATGATGCTCTTCATTTCCTCCCAAAGCTCCTGCCAGTTTTCGCAGCGAAAATTCAGGGGATAGATGTCCTCGTATTTCTTCGGCGGATTCTCAGCGTACTTAATCGTCCCGTCCGGCCGCTTGTAAAACCACTCCGGGTGTTCCTTCACGTAAGGATGGTCCGGCGAGCAGTTGAGCGCGAAATCGAGCGCGATCCCCATCCCGCGGCGCCGGATCTCGCGCTCCAGCCACTCGAAATCCTCGAACGTCCCCAGCGAAGGCTCGATCGCTATGTGCCCGCCAAACTCACTGCCGATGGCATAGGGCACTCCAGGCTCCCACGGCTCATAGGTGACGGAGTTGTTTCGGCCCTTGCGATTCGTATGACCGATCGGGTGAATCGGCGGAAAATAAATCACGTCGAATCCCATCGCCTTCGCATCGTCGACACGCGGCAAACAGTCGCGAAACGTTGAGCCTCGATCGCCACGACCCTCGGCCGACCGGGGGAAAAATTCGTACCACGCGGCTGTTCTTGCCTCTTTTCGATCCACAATAACGCGGGGCGCCGGCGCGTATTGCGTGGCGCTGGCGCGATCCGGGTACGTCGCCATGAGGACTTCGAGTTCGCCGGAATGCGCGATCTCGTTGATCTCAGCGTTCTCGCCTGCTCGAATCACCTCCGCGAGCTCTCGGAGCCGAACCGCGTCGGCTGGGTCGTCTGCGCGGTTAGCGGCCTCGTCCAGCAAGGCTGCGCCTTCCAGCGTTTCACTGCGGAGATTGGTAATGCCGGCCTCGAACTTCGTTGCAAACTCCTGCTGCCAGCCCCGAAACGTATCGGTCCAGGCTTCGACGGTATATTCGTAGATCGCGTTTTCGTAGACCGTGCAAACGCCCCGCCAACGATCATTATCGACGTGCACCATCGGGGTTTCGTGCCAGCGCGCTTCGCCGAGAAGGCGCCACTTCAACGCAGCCGAGACAACATCGTGCCCGTCCTTAAAAACATCCGCCTCTACGGCAAGATCATCCCCAACCACGCGTTTAACCGGATATCGCCCGCCATCAATTAGCGGCTGCAGATTCTCGATAACAGCGGTCGGAAAGGCCCGTAACATGGGCCATCAATCAACCGAAATTCGCCTGATGCGAAAGCGGAATTCTCCGCGGAGAATTTTGTGAGGAAAAATCAGATCGAGAAATAGAACGCGCACTCGTACAAGCCCGAAGTGCGGGTTTCCTCGCGCCGGACTTCGGTGCCGAGGATTCCTGCGACGAGATCATGCTCGAGGCGGCCGATGATTGGGTATTGATCGAGCAGATTTAAGATCGGCGAATGGCATTCCAGGATTTGAGGTCTGCCTTCCTTTTCGTCGCCGACGTACTGCGACATGAATCCTTCTTTTTCGCGCTGAGCCGCGAGCCACTTCGCGCGCTCCACCACCGTATCGCCTTTGGCCTTTGCCTTTAACGCAGCCGTCTTCCGCTCGAAGACATTGAAGAGCATCTTTTCAGGGCCATTGGGGCCATAGACTTCCTTGATCGATTTCAGCAGCTCGAGGGTGAAATCGTTACTGTCACAAGGGAACAAATCGTGCGTTCGGCGCGTCAAGCGGTAGACCATTTCCGGCCGGCCCATTTTTTGCGGACGTCGCCAGGTGTCGAGATAGCCATCGCGCTCGAGCGTGAGGCAATGCTGCTTGATGCCCATGTAGCTCATCTTCATTTTCCCGACGAGCTCGTTAACTGAAAGTCCCTTCGTGCGCTTGAGTGTGTTAAGAATTTCCAAGCGCTGAGTGCGACCGATTTCAGAGAGTAATTGTTGGTTCAATGGCTGGGCCCTCGTAGGTAAGCGGCGACATTACCCGCGCTCGCTTTGGAAAGGCAATAAAAAACTTACGCAAGATTCAGGAAAGAAGGAAATTAGGGCTCTTGGACGATCCGGCGCGTCGAGGCGGGGTCGAACAGGTACAATTTTTTCACGTTCATCTCGAACTGTGCCCGATGGCCGGCTTCCCGGTGATCCACGCCCCGCTGGGTGCGGCAAACCAGCCTGTGAGCGCCGGTCTGGAGATAGAGATTCGCCTCAGCACCCATCGCCTCGACGAGGTCTATAATCGCCGGAAAACTGCCGGAATATTTTTCCGCTTTGGAGGATTGCGCAATCCTGATTTCCTCCGGTCGAATCCCGAGCAGAACCGGCTTGCCCACAAAGTCTCGTCCGGCCGGAAATTCCGAAATCGGCAAACGCACCTCGATCGTGCCGTCTTCCACTTCGGAAAAGAGAAGCCAGTCGCGATCCTGCTTCAGCGCGCCCCGGACAAAATTCATCGGGGGGCTGCCTACAAATCCGGCCACGAAGGCGTTTACAGGCTCGTCATAAAGCGTGAGCGCTGTTCCGTATTGTTGAATGACGCCGTCGTTCATGACAACAATCCGGCCGCCCATCGCCATCGCTTCGATCGGATCGTGGGTGGCGTAGATCATCGTCGCCTGCAAACGCTGATGCAATTTCGTGATCTCGTTGCGCATTTGCTCGCGTGTCGTCGCCTCCAGACTCGCGAGCGGCTCGTCGAAGAGGAATACCTTCGGCCGAAGAGCGATCGCGCGAGCGATCGCGACGCGCTGGCGTTGTTGGCCGGAAAGAAATTCCGGTTTGCGCTCCAATAGCTCCTCCAGCCCGAGGATTCCGGCCGCTGCGAGCACACGTTTTCCTATTTCCGCGTTGGGAAGTTTTCGCAGTTTCAAACCGAAGGCGAGGTTGTCATAGACCGACATCCGCGGGTAGGGCGCGTAATTTTGAGATACCATGGCGATGTCGCGATCTTTCGGCGACATGTCGTGGACACAGTGATCGTCGATAAAAATCTCCCCCTTCGAAATGTCGTCGAGGCCGGCGATCATCCGAACAATGCTGGATATCCCACAGTTGGGCTGTCCGACGAGAACGACAAACTCGCGGTCTTGAATCTCGAGATCCAAGTCGTGGATCGCGGTGACGTTTCTCCCGGTTTTGTCGGGATAGATCTTGGTGACGTTCTTAAGACTGACTCTTGCCATTTGTTGGTGCTCAAACGAACGGGACCGCTACCAGCTCGACAGGGACAATAATATCGTCGCCAGAATCTTCCGGCGGAAGAGCCTGAAAGCGCGACCCCACCGAATTGAATCCTCGCTTCACGTAGCCGAGGGCGATCTCTTTTCCCAATCGCGGACTACGCGTGGCGCTGGTTATCCAGCCCGCTTCCTTGCCCTCATCTTCGCCTGGCACCAGCCGCATACCAGGCCGTAACGGCGTTCCTGAAACCGAAACCAAACCACACAAGCGCTTATTGGTTTGGCCGGACATCTTGATTCGCGAAATCACTTCCTGTCCGATGTAGCAGCCCTTGGAGTAGTCGATCGAAGTGGCTTCGAGGTTGGCCTCCGTTGGGATGATCTGATCCGTTAGTTCGCGCCCCCAGCGCGGAATTCCCCGCTCAATTCGCAAAACCTCAGCGCATTCCTCATCGCAAAAAACAAGAGTCGCAGACAACTCCTGGCGGACTCGCTCCAGTTCTGCGCGTCCTAACCAAATGTCCCAACCAAAGCAACCGAAGCGATCCGCCCGCACAGTTCGTGACGGTCGAAAAGGAACTGGTGTAACCTCACCGGTGACATGAAAGATCGCAAACTTGTCGGTGACATCTTCAATCTGCACATCGTCCGCTATGATGTATCGCTCGATTCGAGCCGGAAGCTCTTCTCGCACTTCCGGGTCGGCATCAAGCACGAAGGAATCAGCTTCCGCGGAAATGAAAACATTCGCGTTCAATTTTCCTTTTGCGCTCAAGACTGAAGCTTGAATCGCGAAATCTGCGGTCGCTTTCCGCAGGTCGTTGCTGATTTGGCCGTTGAGAAAGCGAAGGGCGTCCGCTCCTGTAATGCGCAGCTTTACGCGTGGCGAGAGGTCAAAAAACGCCCCTCGTTCGGGATTGAAGAGCTGCGTCATGAAGGACGCTTCGGAAAAGCTCAATCGTCCGTCCGTCGCCGCCAAAAGCCACCCCACATTCCACGAGGCTCTCCGCTTCGCTCTTCTTTGTCAGGCGACTCGAGTGGAACGGTTGGTTGGGCGTCCGATTCTGCCACAGTCGCCATTGAATGCGCCGCTGCGACTTGCAAGGCTTCATCTTTGGTTTCATCACGCGCTGGAGTTATCACGGTATGTTCCTTTTCAACCTCGGCCGTCGTCGGTGCGCTTGATCCGCCCGCCGCCGCCTCAGTGACCTGCTCCGGCTCAGTCGCCTTTTCTTCATCCAGCCCAGCGAACCGCGGTTGATCGTCTTCTCCATTCGAAATTTGCTGTCCGCTTTTGAGCGAGCGTCCGGCCGGAAAATATTGCCGAAAAAGCGAAGAATAATCGTCATCGCCGCGCCCTTGGCGCATTTCCTCGACCAACCCGTGACGCGAAGCGTCAGTTGCGCCGAACTCCATGCCAAAGGCACGAGCCAGGCGCGTGGCAATCACGACGTCCTTCAACATGTGCTTCACCGAAAAATGAGGCTCAAAATTGCCTTCCATCATCATCGGCAGCTTCATGTCGAGAGTGGACGAGTTGCTTCCATTGTTGCGCATCGCGTCGGCGAATCTCTCAACCGGCAAACCCGATTTAAAAATAAGCGCCAGGGCTTCGGCCGCCCCTTGCACACTGGCCGCCGTCACCATGTTTGTTGCAACCTTGATGGTGGTCGCATCGCCCACCTTGCCCATCTCAATTATCTCCTTGCTGCTCGCTTCAAGAACCGGGCGCGCCTGCCGCAATGCCGCTTCATCGCCCCCCACGTAATAAACAAGCTGGCCTTTTTCCGCCGCCGTCTTGCTCCCGGTAAAGGGCGCATCGAGAAAGCGCGCACCGCGTTTCTCAACGATTTCAGCAGCGGCACGCATGGTGTCTGGCGAGACCGTGCAGTGGGCCATGACGATGTGGTTCGGACTTAAATCGCGCGCAATCCGCTGCGCCGTCTGGAGCAACGCCTCATCGTCGGAGACAAAAATCTGGATGAAATCGCAAATCTCCGCGACCTCCGCCGGCGATCCAACGAAATTGGGAACGGCACGCGGCGTGCGGTTCCAAACGAAGACATGAAATCCGCGTTCCCGCAGAATATCGGCCACCCGCTGGCCGATGATCCCGAGGCCAATTACCCCAACATTTTTTCGTGTGCGAATTGACATTCCAGATTAGTTCCCAGTCCGACTGCCTTTTGCCGGCGACCGCTGAAAATCAGGGCAAAACAGCAGTGACGCAATGCCGAACTTCCCCGACTAACACAGTTGTCAGTCGAAGCGGTCGTACGTAGCGGTGCTGAGCATGTCAGCTAGACGTTCCGCAATCAAGGCGCGTCTTTCATTTGCGAGGGCAAGCGATATGTCTCCTCGTGCGTCATCGAAACTGAGCGCGCGAGCCGGCCGGATCTCGGTCACTTCAACAATATGGAAACCCAAATGCGAGCGAAAGGGTTTGCTCCTCTGGCCCACTGTGAGTTTTTCGACTTCCGCGAAAAATTCGGGAGGCATTCGCGCGGAGGAAAAAAAGCCAAGATCGCCGCCGCGCGACTTTGTTGCCTCATCCTCGGACGCTTCCGAGGCGAGCTGCGGCAAGGTTTCCCAGCGCGCGAGGCGAACAGCGAGCGCGTCGATCACTTCTCGCTTGGATTCAACAATTTCAGGTGGCGTGTCGGCTGAGGCGGCGAGAAAAAGGTGCGAGGCGCGAAACCGAACCGGCTGCGAAAAGAGCGCGCGATGCGTCTCGTAAAAATCCCGGCATTCCTTTTCAGTCGCCGCTCTCTCCGCCGTCATCTGCTTCTCCAGCCATTGGAGCGAACGAAGGTGATCTGCGATTCTCTCGCGCAAGGACCAGATGGAAAAACCGTTCGATCGAATTCCCCGGAAGAACGCCTTCTCATTTCCAAACTGCGCGCGCAGCAGAGAAAATTCTCGATCGACTTTCGCCGCGTCAGCCGGCTCATTCCGCGCCACGCGGCCAAGATTTTCGCTGATGATCAAATCGGACGGAGTGAAAAAGTCCTCGCCATCCAAATCCTTCTCGTAAACACCTTTGCCGTTCGTGATCGCGATAAGGCGACCATGGCCAAAAAGGCGTCCCGCGGCATCGCGAAAAAGACTCGAGCGACACAGCAATTCGCTGCAACACACGCCGGCGAAAGAGGCGGCCGCGATCAAACAAAGCAAGCGGAGCCTGTTCATTACTTCAGCGTCATTTCAGCCAGGTAATAGGACACAACGGCACCCACCGTTCGAAGACTCTCCGCGCTCAGCTTGTCGATTGTGTCATCAGGGGTGTGCCAGGGACGATAGTCGAAGTCGATCAAATCGATCGTGGGAATGCCGACTGCGTTCAAGGGCGTGTGATCGTCCGTTATGTCACGATCGAAATAGCTGAAATACTTTCGTAAATTCAGAGCCTCGGCCGAAGCAAAGATATCGCGCGCCATATCGGCCGGCGAATCCGGTGGAAGCGTGATCGTCAACGACCGATCGCCGACCATGTCGAGCAGGATGCCACCTCGAAATTGCTTCGTCTTATCTTCGGCTGCCAATTGCTTCGCGAAGTAACGGCTCCCGTAAAGCCCATCAGTTTCGGTAAAGGCTTCATACGCTTCCTCGCCGTCAAAAAAAACGAGTTCTGCTTTCCGGGCCAAATCCGGACGCTGGGCGAGAACCCGAGCCAGTTCGAGCAACACACCAGTGCTTGAGCCACCGTCGTTCGCGCCAACGAATCTTGCCGTGTCGAATATCTTTGTGTCGTAGTGCGAGCAGACGAGAAAGAAGGGAGCACTATCCTTTCCAGCAAACGTAGCGGTAACATTTACAAACTCGATTCTCCCGCGCGGGGTGTCCTCGGTGAACGCCTGACGCCTAACCTTCCAGCCGAAAAGTTCGAGCTGTTTGGTGACATACGCTCTGGCCTTTTCGATCGCCTCGCTCCCGGGCGGGCGCGGACCCAAGTCCACCATCGCCTGAACGTGCGCGAGTGCCTTTTCGCCCGAGAATTCTTCCCAGATTCTCTTTTGAGGGTCGCGTCGTGTTTGCGTCTGCGTGCGATCGCAGGCGCTAAGAAGGCTGAACGCGCAAAGCAATCCGCCGAAGCGCATGGCTGCAAAGGTGGATCGTGCGCTCCGCGCGCGATGTTTATAGTCGCGGCTTCGCCGCCATCCGGTCATCCCGCGCGGAGCGCGCGATCCACCTGGTCTCCACATGTCACGTGTCGCTCGCGGACAATCCGAGTGCGGCCAGAACACGTTGCAGGTCATCGTTGCCGTAATACTCAATCTCGATTCGTCCGCGTTTCTCGCCGTGGTGCAGCGTGACCCGGGTGCCGAGATGTTCCTGCAGTCGATTTTGCAGATCATCAATCGTGGCGGAGGTGACCGTCGTCGCGCCCGTTTGCCGTCTTCGCCTGGGCCGCGTGGTGCCGAGCTGGCGCGCGACGAGGCGTTCGGTGGCGCGGACGGTCGCGCTGCGGCGCAAGATTGTCTCCGCCACCAACAACTGTTCCTCCGGTTCTTTCAAAGCGAGCAGGACCTTCGCGTGTCCCACGGAAAGCAGACCTTGTGTCAGCCACGCTTGCACTTGCTGGTGTAAATCGAGCAGGCGCACCGAATTTGCGACGGCCGCACGGCTCCGGCCAACTTTCTGCGCGATGTCTTCCTGACGCATTCCAAATTCATCCGCAAGCCGGGCATACGCTTGCGCTTCCTCGATGGGATTGAGATCGGCCCGCTGCAAATTTTCGATCAACGAAATTTCGAGGACTTCCAGGTCGGTGGCGACGCGAGTAATCACCGGCACTTGTGCGAGCCCCGCTTCGTGCGCCGCCCGCCACCGGCGTTCCCCGGCGATCAATTCGTGCCGACCGCCGACATCACGCACGACCAAAGGCTGGATGATTCCATGTTGGCGAATCGATGCGACCAGTTCGTTCAAGGCGTCACGCGCAAAATCTTTCCGCGGCTGCAACGGACTGGGCACGACGCTCGCCAGACTTACCTGGTGCACTTTCTCGCCTGGCTCTGCCTCGAGCCGGATTGCCGGGGGCCGACTGCTAATCAGCGCGCTGAGACCTTTGCCGAGTGCTGATTTTGCCATGCAACCGCAGGGTATCGGAACGATTCTCCTTACGCAAACAGCAACCGTCTCCACTGCGGGGCGTCCCGCGCGTTGCGTCGCTCTGCGGTCACCACTAGCGTGCGGCCATGCCGTCCGATTCGAATGTTTTCACCCTGGGCCATTCTCCAGATCCGGACGACGCCTTCATGTTTTACGCGATGGCGGAAAACAAGATCGATCTGCGTGGATATCGTTTCGAGCATCGGCTCGAAGATATTCAAACGCTGAATGAGCGTGCACTTCGCGGCGAGCTGCACATCTCCGCGATCTCGATTCACGCCTTTGCGTATGTGAGCGATCGGTACGCACTTCTGCCCTGCGGCGCCAGCATGGGCGATGGCTATGGTCCCATGGTGGTCGCGGCATGTAGGGAAGGTCTTGGCGCCGGTGCATCGGACGAAGAAATCCGCTCTTGGCTTCGAAATCGAAAGATCGCAATCCCGGGCCGGATGACGAGCGCATACCTCGCGTTGCAACTCTATCTCGGCGGATTCGATCACATCGTTGTCCCATTCGATCAAATCTTCGAGGCAGTGAAAAGCGGGACAGCTGCGGCGGGCCTGATCATTCACGAGGGCCAGCTCACCTATATCCGATCGGGATTCACCAAGGTCCTGGATTTGGGTGAATGGTGGAAACGCGAGACCGGCTTGCCCTTGCCGCTCGGTGGTAATGTCTTGCGCAAGGACATCGCACCTGACGTTCAACGCGATTTGCTGGAGATCATGCGAGAGAGCATCGATTTCGGCCTCGCGCATCGTGATGAGGCTGTGAAGCATTCGATGCCTTATGCGCGCGATATGGATGCAAGCCTCGCGGGAAAGTTTATCGGCATGTACGTGAACGACTACACCCGCGATTACGGAGATATCGGGCGCAGAGCCGTCCGCGAATTCTTAAAGACGGCGCACCGGCGGGGCTATCTCGAAAGAGTGCCGTCGGTCGAATTCGTCGAATAAGAACCAGACGGACTCGCGTCCAGTTTCGGGTTTTGGGTCGACTACTTCTTCGGTTTGGCCGCAGGCTTGCCGGCTTCCATGGCAAACGACTTCACACGTTCAAACTCCTTCTGAAATCCAGTCACGAAATCGTGAGTGCCGTACTCGAAGAGCACGACGAAGCAGAACGTGAAAAACACGAACAGGACAAACCAGAAAAGCCCGCGAAGCAACGCCATGACACTGATGGTAACTTACTCGCCTGCCGAGGTCAACGAGGGCGAGCGAGCGCCAAACTTCCGATTGAACGCCCGGGCGAAGCTGCCATCCTTTCCCAGCCATGCGCGTGCCCCTGCTCGATTTAAGCGAACAGTACCGCACGCTCGCTGAGCCGATTCGCGCGCAGCTCGACGAAGTTCTCGCAAGCCAGAGTTTTATTCTCGGTCCAAAAGTAACGGCATTCGAGGAGGCGATCCGCAACTATTGCGCCACGCCGAATGCCATCGGCGTTTCCTCCGGCACGGATGCGCTCCTGGCTATCCTGATGGCTCTGGAGATCGGACCCGGAGACGCCGTTATCACGAGCGCCTACACATTCTTCGCCACCGGCGGCTGCATCGCGCGGGTCGGAGCAACACCGATATTCGTCGATATCGATCCCGAAACATACAACATCTCGCCGGCGGCCCTGGAACGTTATCTCGCCGAGTCGTGCCGCCGGGGAGAAGACGGATTCTTGCGTGAGCCGCAGGGCAAAATTGTGCGCGCCATCGTTCCTGTGCATCTCTTCGGTCTCTGCTGCGAGATGGACGCCATCCACCAAATCTCGGAGCGCTTTCAATTGGAGGTGATCGAAGACGCGGCCCAGGCGATCGGCGCTGAATACCCATTCGGTGGCGCAAGCGCGAAAGCCGGCGCGATGGGTGAGATCGGCTATTTCAGCTTTTATCCGTCAAAAAATCTGGGCGCCGCGGGCGATGCCGGCATGGTGATATGCTGGGATGACGCGCTCGCGCAGCGTCTCCGCGTCTGCCGTCAGCATGGAATGGAGCCACGCTATTATCACCACTTTATCGGAGGCAACTTCCGACTTGATGAGATGCAGGCGGCCATTCTGGCGGTGAAATTGCCATTCCTCGAGGGCTGGTCTGCCGCCCGGCGCGGTGTCGCGGATTTTTACCGCGAAGAATTCAACCGCCTCGGCCTAACGAGTCAGCTTTCGCTTCCCGCGGAGCCGTACCGGGATCGCGATCTGACGAACCACCACATCTACCACCAATATGTGATCCGCACTCCGCAGCGGGATGCGCTTCGCGAGCATCTGACGCGCAAGGAAATCGGCACAGCCATCTATTATCCGCTCGGATTGCACGAGCAAAAATGCTTCGCGTACCTCGGCTGCCGCGCTGGCGACTTCCCGGAAACCGAACGCGCCGCTCGAGAAACGCTGGCCTTGCCGATGTATCCGGAACTATCGCAGGAAGCGCAGCGCTACGTCGCCGAAGCGATCGCAGAGTTTTTCGCGAAAAAGTAGTTGGCTCCGTTCGGTGTTTGCAAGGATCCGCGCGGGCAAAAGACTTGCGACCCAGAGCACCCGAGCCTATATCAACGCTCGCGCGAACGGGTAGGTACCGAAGTGGCCAAACGGGGCGGACTGTAAATCCGCTGGCTTACGCCTTCACTGGTTCGAATCCAGTCCTGCCCATTTCAACGGCGCAGCCATCTCATTGTGGCCGCTCGCGTTTCGCGCGTGCAGCGGCAAAAATTGCCGCACCCACGATGTTAGCAGCAATGATCACCGCCGTGATCTTGAACGTAAAGGCGAAATTGTTCTTCACATCGATGATCGGAAAGACCGAGAACGTGACGTAAAGCAGCGTCATGAGAAACCCGGACGCCGCGGCGATCCGCAGCCACCATGGAGGCGCCGGCTTGAGCGTGCGCAATCCGAAAAGCGGAATGGCAAACATAACGAGATATGTCAGTGCATAAAAAATTCCGCCGGCGTTGAACAGAAGCTGAAACGATTCCTGTCGTCCCACTCCGACGAGACTGAGCGAGCCCAGCGCCACTGTGACTACTCCAACGAAGAGGATCGAGTTCACCGGCGTCTTGAAACGCGGGTGCAGTTTCGTGAACCAGCGCGGCATGAGGTGATCCCATCCTGCCACCATCGGAAGTCTCGTTAGGCCAGTGAAATTGACGCTCGCTTGCGCAACCCGAAGGACGACCAACAGGGCCAGGGCGATTGGAACAGCCAGGGCCGCGACGCCGAAAGTGCTGAATCCCAGGCTCAGGACCTGCGGGATCGGCGCGATCAAATCGATTTGGTCCGGCCGGACGAAAGCGAGGACTGAACTCGTGCCGAAAATAAACATGATGGCGATGAGCGGCGCCGCCACCATGACCGAACGTCCGATCGTGCGCGCGGGGCTGCGACATTCGCCGGCAAGAATCGCGACGTATTCGAACCCCCCAAGCGCGCCGAAGCCAAGCTTGCCCAGGATATTCAGGCTGAAGAGCGAAAAAACAGGCATCGCCGTGGCCAGTGGACGATATTCCCGCATGTCGCCCCGCGCGACATGGACAAACGGGAGCACGAGAAGGGCGGCGAAGATCGTAAGCATGATGATGCCGCCGACGTTGTGGACCCATTTTCCGACACCCAATCCGATTGTCGATACGACGACGAGCAGCGCGATCACGAGTAAGCTGCTCAGTGTGATCAACCACTTATTCGAGGAAATCCATGCACTAGCCGGGCCGATCGCGTACGCGAGATTAGTTGTGAGTTGCAAGCCGATCTCCGACGTATTCGTGATGACGTAGAGCCAGAGATTCCAGGCGACCATGAAGCCCGCAGCTTCGCTGAACCCGAGTTTCGCCCACTGGTAAAGTCCACCCTCCAGCGGCATCAGCCCGTTCAGATAAATAACGACGGCAGCCGAGGGGAAATAGAAAAACGTGATCGCGAGCAGCCAGAAGACGACATGAGCCGGACCCAGCTTTCCCGCCGTGCCGACCCACGACAGTCCGATAATGAAAAGGATCTGAGTGAGCGCGAGATCGCGCAGCCCAAGTTCCTTCTTGAAGACGGCACTGTGCGCAGCGACGTCCGACTCCGCGCTACGCAAGTCCTCAGCGTAGCGCTCCCCCATGCGCCGACCTTAGCACGGCGCCCTCGACGGACGCACCTGAATTTGAACCAAGGCGCCTTATCAGCGCCGTTTGCTCTTCTTACTGCCGCCTTTGCGGGTGGCTTTCTTGCCCTTGGTTTTCGAGGATTTCGTCTTGCTCTTTGACTTGGACGACTTTTTCGACCTCCCACGCTTGGCCGACTTGCTCTTTGTGGACGAAGCTTTTGCTTTCGCAGTCTTGCCGCTCTTCTTCGCGGTGCGCTTGCCGCCCTTCCCGCGTTTCTTCGACGCCGCAGAGGGCTTCTTGCTGCGACGTTTCGCACTTCCGCTTTTCGACACGGCTTTTGCCTTGGCGGCAACCGCTTTGACGGCCTTCTTAGCCGGCGGCGCTGCCGAGCTTGCCGAGGCCGCAGCCCGCCCCGCCAGTGCTCCGATCACGCCACCAACCACGGCCCCGACAGGCCCCGCCACGCTACCGAGGACGGCCCCGGCAGCCGCTCCCGCTGTTTGTTTCGAGAGAGGCGGAATATTGATGTTTTCGGATGATGAACCGGATGTGTCTGGCGATGGTTGATTTTCTTCAGGCATAACGAACGCGCTCCTTTAGGGCAATAACTTGGGTTGGTTTCTTTTCACAACGTACTTCGCATGATATCGGTCATCCAGCCGTGGCGAAGATGATTTTATGTCATGCCGTACGTGCTGCGGAAGAAGCTGCGGTTAGTTTGGTGAAAAGGCAACGTTTTCCCTTTCGACAGAAGCGTCTCGATAGAGGAAGAATTCGCGTAATTCAGCGGTGTAATACTCTCCATCTCTCCTCGGGTTAAGGCCGAGAAAGATGCGACCACTGGGATTGAGATGACGCTTGAGGTCGTCCAGAAAAAAAGCCCATTCCGATGGCCCCCACCACCACTCGCGCTTGCTTTCGCGGTTGAAGTCGATCGAAAATGCGGTGATCAAATCGAACTTTCGACCGAGATCGGGCAAAGGCTCGTAGGGGCGAATCGTCCAGACTCGTCGTTCGACTCGAAAGAGATCGAGCAGCTCCGTGAAGAGGGGAAACACGTCGATGTCCAGACCCAAACACGAGTGCCCCAGTTGTTGCAGGATGAAGAGGAAGAACCCGCCCCCGCAGCCGAGGTCGAGGACAGACTGCGGCGAAGAGCGGTGCAGTTTCAAATCCTGCGCACGCACAATGTTCAGGCGCAACCATCGCCTCACATCAGCGTATTTGGCGTAGTGCTCGGTCGATGAGGCATAGCGCACCTGCAGTTCGGCCAACCTAGCCTGGTCGATCTTCGCAAGGAGCGGCGCAAGTGGTAACGGGTGAATGAAGCGTTCCGCGCGCCGCCAGGCGCGCCGGTACGTCAGAGGCTGCGCGAGCTTCGAGACTTTGTGCGAGAATCTCATCTGTAGGGCGGGGTCGCTGACCCTGCCAATAACGATCAAGCACGCAAACTCGTGTAAGTGCGCGAATTATCGGCGGGGTCAGCGCCCCCGCCCTACAAAAACTTTGCGCGTGAACGCGCTGACCTATCGGCCGCGCCGTTGGCCACCGCCGCTGTCGCGACGTCCACCGCCGCTTCCTCCGCCGCCGTAGCCTCCACCGCCACCGCCATAGCCTCCACCGCCACCCCCGCCGCCATAGCCACCGCCACCGCCGCCATAACCGCCGCTGCGTCCACCCCCGGGCGGGCGAGCCTCACGGGGGCGCGCTTCGTTCACGGTCAAGGGCTGGCCTTCGACCGTCTTGCCATTGAACTCTGTGATCGCCTTTTGGGCATCTGCTTCGGTTGTCATCGTGACAAAGGCGAAGCCGCGCGACTTACCGGTGAACTTATCCTGCATCAACGTGACCTCTTGGACTGGTCCCGCCTGAGCGAAAAGATCCTGCAGATCCGTTTCGGTCGTGTTGAAGGAAAGATTTCCTACGTATAATTTAGTTCCCATCTGAGTTTACTGTGGAAAACGCCGCCAGGTCACTGTTCCCGCTCATCGGATTTCA
>DASVJK010000099.1:0-27351 GCA_036385955.1 Chthoniobacterales bacterium
AAAATCCGCATCATAATTCTTTACGATAAAAGACATTCCAGGCGAGCAGCAGATAAAAGCCCGTGTAGAAGAAACCGAGCGTAGCCGTTTTAGCGAAAAGCGCCAGCGGGATGGCGGTCCCAGCCACGATATCATCCACGAGATTGAAAAGTTGCAGGTCGGGGAACAAGAGCGTCACGAACGCGAGAAATACCCTGGTGAGCCAGCCGGCGCTGTTTGATTGCAGCCAATACTCACGCGCGATCGCTTGCAGGTGGCCGATGAAATAGGCGAACACCATCACCACGGTCGTGAAAATGCTGGTCGTGGCGAAGGTCGAAACGAAGAGAGTGAGCGACGCGAGCAAGCATGCTTTCACATAGATGATCGCGATACCCGGAAACAAATTCAGGTTGAAGGCCGAGGCACGGACGGCGCGCAATGCCTCTGCCATTTGCTCAGGCGGCGAAGCGCTCATCAGACGCATCGTTTCGCGAAGAACGATCTGTTCGCGAACATTGAGCACGATAAAAAATAGCGCGCTCATGATGATCACGCTGAGCGCGAGAAGCAGGAGCACGCCCGCCAGTTTTCCGAGGAGATATTCAAATCGCGGGACTGGTTTCGCGAGAATCGTGTAGATGGTGCGATCCTCGAGATCCTGTGGAATCAAGCGCGCGGTCGCCACGACCGCGAGGAGCGATGTGAAAATACTCATCGAGCCGAGGGCAATATCTTTCAGGACCTGAAATTCTTGCTGGAAGGTCAACTGCGCCATGAAGATCGAGTTGCCGATCAAGAGCAGTGCGAAAAGAAGCACGACGTAGAACGTTTTCAGTCGAGTCAGTTCGGTGAACGTGTTCGCGGTGATCGCCGCGATTCGTCCGAAAGAGAAGGCGCGGTGGCCAGATCTACGCATCAGGATTTCGGCCTGTGGTTTCTTCCGGCGGTTGGGTCGCATCGAGAAAGAGACGCTCGAGCGAGGTCCCCGACCGGCTTTGTTCGATCAATCGCGCGCCCGACTTTGCGGCCAACGTTTCAATTTCGCGGAGCAACTCGGGCGAAGCATTTTCGAGTACGACGTCGGTTTGATTTTCAATCGCGAGCAGATCGTGCAACGCGCCTTCGCGGACGAGGACTCCCTTCGCGAGAATGCCCACGCGATCGCAAATCTCCTGCACCTGCCCGAGCAGATGCGACGAAAGGAGGATGGTAATGCCGCGACGCTTGAGATCGAGAATGAGATCGCGGATTTCCCGCGCTCCGGCCGGATCGACTCCGGCGGTGGGTTCGTCCAGGACAACGAGTTTCGGCTCTTGGACGAGCGCTTGAGCGAGGCCGATGCGTTGCAACATACCTTTGGAATAACCGCCCAGGCGGCGAGCGCGCGCACTTGTCAGGCCAACGAGTATGAGCAGTTCTTCGACGCGGCTCTTCAATCGCGCGCCACGCAGCCCGCAGAGTTTTCCGTAGAAGCGTATCGTCTCTTCGCCCGTCAGATATTTGTAGAAATAGGGACTCTCCGGCAAGAAACCAACCGCCTCGCGGCTTTCGACCAAATTGCTGTCTCGCCCGAAGATTTCGGTCTTGCCCCGCGTGGGCGAAACAAGACCGAGGATGATTTTTAACGTCGTACTCTTGCCGGAGCCATTTGGCCCGAGCAGGCCGTAGATTTGACCGGGGGAGACTTGCAGGTTCAGGTCCCGCACCGCCACGACAGAGCGCCTTTGGAACGGGACGGGGAAAAGTTTTGTGACGCCGGTGACAGCGACGGCTGGTTCAGTCATGCCGGATTTCGAAACCGCGAAAGTCGGGGGGATTGGGAAGCGGCGCTTCGGAATGCTTCTTGATGTGAGCGCGCAACTCGCTTTGCCCGATGGCTTCTACGAAGGCGCGCACTTCGCCTTCTTCGCCCGTGGCCAAGAGCTCGACACGGCCATCGCGCAGATTCCGGATGGAACCGGTGATATCGAACCCTTTTGCTATTTGCCTGACGAAATAGCGAAAACCAACGCCCTGGACGTTTCCTTCGTAGATAACCTGGAGGGAGGCGATCACGCTATCCGAAGATTGATCCGGCATTCCGCCGACGGCAACTGTTGAGCGCGGGTTTGTTTGTTACGGCTCGGGTGCCGGGGCCGGCAAATCGGGATTCGGCAGCTCTTCCGGCGGCGGGACAAGCCGCGGATCGTTTGAGTTAAGATTGAATTGTTCGCTTGCGGGGTCACTGGTGTGCGCGGCCACGGAGTCGGCCGGCGGGGTCGTGGCGGCAGCGAGCAGCGTGGAAGATGCCGGCCTGATTTCTTCACTCGCGACGTAACCTTGCAGCCCTGAAGCCACCACCTGAATCTTGCTGTAGCCAAAGGAAGGCCGGATGAGTTTGACGACCGTGTCCTTCGGCAACTTCAGGTCAGGATCGCGGCCCTCCTGCGGGCCGTGGCGAAAAAAGGCCGCGGAATCAACCGTGACCGCGAAAAGTCTGGTGGCTTTTGTGGTGCTCTGCGCGGGCTTATCGGCGCTCTTGCACCCAGTGAATAAAGCCGCGAGAAAGGCTAACGCCACAGCAGCCCGTCGATAGTACGGCATCCCTGCTACTGAGCACGCTCCGCGCCACTTCACTTATAGGAATAAACGAGACAAAACGTTGTGGGCTCACCCTCGAGCAAACCGAGCGAGACAAAGTATTGTCCGCTGTTCGTTGGAGAAAACCCGGCGGAGGCTTTATCACCCGAGTTATAGGTTTCGGTCACCACTGGCTTTCCGCTTTCGTCGTACACATCCACCGAGATCTTCTTGGCCTTCGCGTTCGTGGCCGCCGAAAACCAATACTGATTTCCGGCGTAAAGGTTTACCGCAATGAGCGTACGTTCCCGCGGCTTGATCGTGCCGGTCCAATGACCGTCGCGCAGTTTGAAGCCATCGTTGGAGAAGGCCCCAGTGAGATCGAGCACCAATTTGTGGGCTTCTACTTCTTCGTCCGTTTCGGCGCGGAGCGACGCACCCACGGCGAAGATCACCAACCCGAATAAAATCGCGACGCAGCTCTTCATTTCGCCTCCGTCTTATTCTGAATCTCTTCCATCAGTTTGCTCACGGCCTGATTGACCTTGCGCACTTCCTCGAGCGTGGGGGCTTTGCCCGGCTGAAAGCTTACGAGCTTCTCGAGCGCGGTAAGTTGGTCGCTTACGGCCTTGACCAAAGGCTCGTTGCGCAACTCCGACCCGATCTCATTCATCTTGGCATGGATGAAATTAACGACTGCCGGTTGACGCAAGACCTTCGCGCTTCGTTCATCGTAATTCTTTATGATGGATGCGCTCACGACTTGCGTGCCACGAATCCAGCCCCCGAGGCTGACCAGAATCACCAAATCCTGGTCACTGTGCGATTGCATCGACGTTTTCACTTCGTTCTGCGTCGCCTCGAGCTCTTCCTGCAGTGCATCCCATTCGCTGTTCTCGGCGAATTCGTTGATGCTGTTGCCGCGGCTCAGCACGTTCTCACTTACCCCGAGCGCCTTCGCCAGCTTGATGATGTCCGTGCCGATGTTCTTCACCTGTTGACTGTCTTGCGCTTCGACGGCGATGAAACCGTCCGCGATCAAACCGCCCAGATTGAGTGCGATCTGCGCTCGATTCCGATAGGTCATGGGAATCGGGGTGCGATACTGACCCGCCCAATCAGGCTTTCCCGGCTTTTCAAGCGCCGCAAAAAGTTCGCCCGGAGTCGGGATCGTCAGCGAATCGGTCTTGATTGCCTTCGCCAGTTGGTCTGATGGGAGAGGCGCGGGTTCCGCGGCGAAGGCGACAGTCGTGCCCATTAAGAAAGCGATCGTGACGCACCGCGCCCGAAAAATCATGAATCAGATTATCCCTGCCTACAGAGATTGCCAATGGGAATGTCAGAGGGCGCCGACCAAAACGAAAACAGCATTGCGTGCTGCGCGGAAGTTGGTGTAATGCGTCGCAAGTCATGGCGCCCACGAGCATCGCAAGAATCAACGCGCGCGAGATCCTGGATTCACGCGGCAATCCCACCATCGAAGTCGATGTGCACCTGGAGGGCGGCGCGATGGGACGCGCGGCCGTTCCGAGTGGTGCAAGCACCGGTGAGCATGAGGCGTGGGAACTGCGCGATGGCGACAAGAAACGCTTCGGAGGCAAGGGCGTCACGAAAGCAGTGCGCAGCGTGATCGATGTAATCGCTCCCGCGCTGGCCGGCTACGACGCACTCGAGCAGGCAAAGATCGATGAAAAGATCATCGCGCTCGATGGCACTCCCAACAAAAAGAACCTGGGGGCAAACGCGCTCCTTGGCGTGTCGCTCGCGACTGCGCACGCGGCCGCGGCCGCCAGTAAAGTTTCGCTCTTCCGTTATCTCGGCGGCAACTCGGCAAAGGTTTTGCCGGTCCCGATGATGAACATCCTGAACGGAGGTGCCCATTCCGACGCGCCGATCGATTTCCAGGAATTCATGATCATGCCGAAAGGCGCGCCCTCTTTCGGGGAAGCGCTTCGCTACGGCGCCGAAGTTTTTCACGCGCTAAAGAGCGTGCTGCACGATCGGGGACTTTCGACCGCGATCGGCGACGAAGGTGGTTTCGCGCCGAAGCTGGAGTCCGCCGAGGATGCGTTGGAATGTATCGCGATTGCTGTCGGGAAGGCCGGCTACAGATTCGGCGAGCAAATCTTCGTCGCGCTCGATCCCGCCGCCTCCGAGTTCTTCGATCGGGAACAGAACGCCTACGTTTTCAAAAAATCCGATGGCTCGAAGCGTTCCGCCGAAGAACTGATCGATTACTATGAATCGCTCACGCGCCGTTTCCCGATCATCTCGATCGAGGATGGCTGCGCGGAAAACGATTGGGACGGATGGAAAAAATTAACGGCGCGTCTGGGCGATAAGATCCAGTTGGTCGGCGACGATCTTTTCGTGACGAATGTGGAGTTCCTGCGCAAGGGGATCGACCAAGGCGTGGCCAATTCCATTTTGGTGAAGGTGAATCAGATCGGCACGTTGACGGAAACATTTGCCGCGATCGATCTGGCCACGAAGAACAATTACACCGCGGTGATCAGCCATCGCTCGGGTGAGACTGAAGACACGACGATTGCCGATATCGCGGTTGCCACGAATGCAGGGCAGATCAAGACCGGATCGCTCTGCCGGACAGACCGGGTGGCGAAATACAACCAGCTCCTGCGAATCGCAGAAGAACTGGGTGACAACGCCGTTTACGGCGGTAAAATGCGCTAGTGGATCATCCAGGCTACGGCGATTTCCGCGCGCGGCGCGAAGCTACAGTTTGGCAGCGTCTGAACAGCATTCTGCGCGTCCTGCTCGTGCTCGCGCTGGTGCTCGTGATCGTGAGCCTCTTTCTTCCACAGTCGAAAAAGTTGACGCAGAGCCGGGCCGAAATCGATAGGCTTCAGGGACAGGTGACTGAGCAAAAAATTCTACTTGCCCGGCAAACGCGCGAAGTAAATCTCCTGAAAACGGACCCGACCTATCTCGAAACAATGGCGCGCGATCGGCTCGATTTGATGAAGGAGGGCGAAACAATCTTTCGCCTCGAGCAAGCACCCGCCCCGAAACGGAATTGAATGTAGAGGCGCTCGTGCCAAGCGCCTCTACATTCGCGCGCAAGATCCGAAGGGCACGGGATTTGCGCCAACGCGCGAACCGGCGGTAGATTCGCGCATGGCTACGGAAGTTGAGTTAATCGACGCAGAAGCTCTCCGATCGCGCGTGTGCGAGTTGCGGAGGTTTCTTTGACGTCCCGAAGCTAGAAAGCCAGCTGAGAGCGCTCGAAGATCGCATGAGCGCCGCGGATTTTTGGTCGAATCGCGAACGCGCCCAAGGCGATGTCGAGGAGGTTTCGCGCGTGCGCTCACTGCTGAATCCGCTGCGTGAGCTCGAGCGCGCGGTGGAAGATTTTGAAGCGCTGCGGCAACTCGCCGCAGAAGAAGCAAACCCAGCGCAGCGCGCGCAGGCTGAAAAGGAAGTCGCGACAGAACATTCGCGTCTCATTCACCAGCTGGAAGAATTCGAGCTGCGTCAATTTCTTTCCGGCGAAAACGATCGCGCGAATGCGTTTCTCACCATTCATTCCGGGGCGGGTGGGACGGAGTCCTGCGACTGGGCGGACATGCTGCTGCGGATGTATCAACGCTGGATCGAGCGGAGTGGCTTCACTTCGCAGACGATCGATGTGCAGGTCGGCGAAGAAGTGGGAATTAAATCCACGACGCTTCTCGTGCAGGGTGAATACGCCTACGGCTATCTGAATGCCGAGCGCGGTGTGCATCGCCTCGTGCGCATCTCTCCTTTCGATTCAAACAAGCGCCGGCACACCTCGTTCGCCAGCGTCGATGTCGTTCCGGAAATTGCCGATTCCGCGCCGATCGATATCAACCCAGCAGACATCGAGGTCGATACTTTTCGCGCCGGCGGCAAGGGCGGGCAGAATGTAAACAAGGTCGAAACCGCCGTGCGGATCGTGCACAAGCCGACTGGCATCGTGGTCGCCTGCCAGGCCGAGCGCAGCCAGGGCCGCAACCGCGAGCTGGCGATGAAGATGTTGAAAGCGAAGCTCTACGAAATTGAGCAGGACAAGAAGCGGGCGGAGATCGATCGGCAATATGGCGAGAAGGGCGATGTGGCGTGGGGCAGTCAAATTCGTTCCTACGTTTTTCAGCCCTACCAGATGGTGAAGGATCATCGGACCGGAGCGGAAACCAGCGACGTGCAAGCGGTCATGGATGGCGGGATCGATCTCTTCATCCAGGCGAAGCTGCGCGGACAAAAGGCAAAGAAAGGCGAGGGGAACGAGCGGGACATTTAGCCCGGCCTAACGAGTAATCTGTCATCCCGAGCCGCGCAGAACGGCGAGGGACCTCGCAAAGGCTCAATCGCTTCCGCGATATGCTCAGCGCGGACTTCAGATCAGGCGTGATTGTCTTTGGAGTGACGGAAACTGCGTGTGGGAGGTCTCTCGCCGTCTGCGCGGCTCGGGATGACAAAGCTCCGCGTTTCGCTGGTGCCGCCGATCAATTCGCGCTTGGCACCAGTCGAAGCTGCGCGCTGCTATCAAATTTTCCGCGGTTGAATTTGCGGCAGCATTCCAGACAGGCGACCGCTCGTTTAATTCGGCGAACTCGCGGAAACTCCTTCCCGCAGCGTGGGCATTGATAAAGGAAGCGACGCGAGCGCGGTTGAATCGGGAAGGGCAGCGCATGAGTTCGCGACTCGTCGCCGATTCCCAAGTCACGGCATGCCTTTCGCCATTCGGCTCCATGCGGAGCGACGCGATGACGGCCAGCGCGGAATTGTGCGAGCAAATGGGCCAGCTCGTGCCGCAGGGTGCGGTCGATCTCTGCCGCGTCATGCTCGCGCAAGCGCGGATTCAACGAAACGAGTTTGCGGCGAGAATCCGCGCGTCCCGCGGCGCTGAAAAGTCTCGCATTCCATTCCACATGCACTGAGCTCGCGAGTTCTGACGCGCTCAGCGCCTGCAACATCTCTCTCGCTTTCCTCTCGAGTTCGAAATCGCGGCCGAGCACGACGAGCGACGGGCCCGTCGGAAAGGTCAGGTCGAGCTGTTTAAACAACTGCATACGCTTTGGTACTCGCGCTCGATTTTGCGGAGGTCATGCGGTTCATAACTCGCGCGATGATGTCTCCGGCGCGGTCGACCTCTTTTTCGGTCGTCTCGTGGCCTAACGAGAAGCGAACGGCGGAGCTGGCCAGCAATGCCGGCAAGCCCATCGCCAGCAGCACGTGTGAGGCAACCACCGATCCCACCATGCAAGCCGAGCCGCTCGAGGCGCAGACGCCTTCGAGATCGAGCGCCATCAGAATTGTTTCCGAACTCGACCCCGCGAAGCTGACGTTGAGTGTATTCGCGAGCCGGTGCATCGTGTCGCCATTTTGCGTAGCTGAGGGGAAAGACCCGGCGATGTGATTCCACAAACGATCCCGCAACGCACCTTCTCGGTCTTGCTCCCGTGCGCGATCGCGCAGGGCCCATTCCGCCGCCGCCGACATTCCCGCGATCGCCGGCACATTCTCGGTTCCCGGGCGGCGCTGATTTTCATGCGCCCCGCCGAACTGGACGGCCTCGATCGGCAAACCTGCGCGCAGATAAAGCAGCCCGGCGCCTTTCGGTCCGTGAAACTTGTGCGCGGCGAAACTCGCGGCGGCCAGTCCGCTCTCACCCAGACGCGTCTCTACTTTCCCGAACGACTGCACCATGTCGCTGTGCAACAAAACGCCACGATCGTTACAAAGGTCCGCCAGCTCTTCCATCGGCTGGAGCACGCCGGTTTCGTTGTTCGCGGTCATGATCGAAACCACGGTCGTGTCACTACGAATGGTGCGCTTGAGTTCATCCGGGTCAATCCGGCCGCGGTCGCCGACGGGCAGAAAGGTGACCTCGAACGCTTCGCGTTTTCCCAGATGTTCGAACGCGTGCAAGACGGCGTGATGTTCGGCGCTTGCGCTGATCAAATGGCGGCCGCGATCCCTATGCGCGCGGGCCAGACCGAGCACGGCCAGATTATTTGATTCAGTCCCGCTGCTCGTAAAAACGAGTTCATGTGGCTTTGCGCCGAGCAAAACGGCGAGCCGGTCGCGTGCGTCATCTACGCCGGCGCGAGCCTCGCGTCCGGCTGCGTGAACGCTCGATGGATTCCCGTAATGCCGCTCCAGGAATGGCAGCATTGCTTCCAATGCCGGCGCGCAGAGCGGTGTGGTCGCGTTGTAATCGAGGTAGATCATTCCGAAAGAAAATCGCGGTCCGCTTGTGCGTAGGAATGCTTCGGGACGACCCTCATGTGCTCCGCTTCATAATAGACCAGCGAATCGGGCGGCACGCTCTGGGTTAGAAAAACATTTCCACCGATGGTGCTGCGCGCGCCCACGACCGTCTCGCCGCCGAGCACGGTCGAGTTTGGATAAATCGTGACATTGTCTTCCACGTTCGGATGGCGCTTGCCGCCTTTCCGGATGTGTCCCTGTTCGTCGCGTTGAAAGCTGCGCGCCCCGAGCGTCACGCCGTGATACAACTTCACGTGCGAACCGATCTCGCACGTCTCGCCAATCACCACGCCTGTGCCGTGATCAATGAAAAAATGCGACCCGATTCTTGCGCCGGGATGAATGTCGATGCCGGTGCGCGTATGTGCCCATTCCGTCATGAGACGCGGAATCAGCGGCACATTCCTCTCATATAAAAGATGCGCCATGCGCTGGATTGCGATCGCTTCCACTCCCGGATACGACACGATGACTTCTTCATAACTCTTCGCAGCCGGGTCGCCTTCATACGCCGCGTCGATATCGGTCCAAAGAACTTTTCTCAGCTGTCCAAGCTGCGACATGAACCAGGTCAGAATTTCCTCGGCCTTGCTGTCCGCCGCGTCGCTCGGGAGTGGGCCGAAGCTCTTGGAAATTTCCGGCTTCATCCGCGCGTGCAAGCTCTTGATCCGGCTTCGCGTCACATCCGGCAAGTCGCTCGAATCGGCGAGCGCCGCCCCGTGAAACCCGGGAAACATCAGGCTCATCAAATCCACACAGGCCGATTCGATCGCCGGCCGCGACGGCAACATCGCTGCGGCATCCAGATAATTTATTCCGCCGCTCTCCGTGTAGGTGCGGAGAAGTTTATCGGCGGCATCATTCACCGGCGGTTCCATTGCGGAAAACTATGCGACGGCTGCGGACGCAATGGAAACGGAAACTCTCAGGAGAGGAGGACTACGATGTGCTGTCGTCGCCCAAGATAAACTTGATCCTCACATGTCGTACCACTCGTGCCGGGTTTGCGGTGCCAACGACTCGCCCGCCTTCGGTTTGAACAAGAGCGTCTGATGGAGATGCAAACGGCCGACGCGAAATTCGTACGCGGTCCCGGCCAGATATAAGTCGAAGATGCGAAACCTCACCGCATCGCTCACCCTCTCGACCTCCGCGCGCGTGCGCACGAGCCTCTCATGCCAATGCTCCACCGTGCGGGCATAATGCTCCCGCAGGTTCTCGACATCGCGCACGTCGAATCCCGCCCGCTCCGCCGCCCGGACCGTTTCACCGATACTCGCGAGGTGATAATCTGGAAAAACATAGCGATCCAAAAAGGAATCGCCCTCACGCAGCGGCTGTGTCGGGCACGTCGTAATGCCGTGATTAAGAAACCAGCCGCCCGGCTCGAGCACCCGGTAAACATAATCGAAGTATCGCTCGAGCGACTGCACGTGTTCGACCGCGCCAACGCTGGCAATCTTGTCGAACGGCCCCAACTCTTCGACATCGAAGAAATTGCGAACCTCCACCTTGCAACTTGCGGCCAGGCCCAGCTTTTGAATTTGTTCTGCGGCATGCTCCGCCTGTCGCGCGCTCAGAGTCACACCCAGCGCCTTTACTCCGTAGTGTTTTGCCGCGTGACAAGTCAGAGCGCCCCAGCCGCAGCCCATGTCGAGAAGGCGTTCCCCGGGAAGAAGTCGCAGCTTGCGACAGATCAGATCGAGCTTCGCAACCTGCGCCTCCTCGAGCGTGGCATTCGCCTCCTCGAAATAGGCGCAACTGTAAACGAGCTGCGGGTCAAGCCACGGACGCCAGAAATCCACCGGCAGATCGTAGTGATAGCTGATCGCCCGTCGCGCGCGGCCTCGCGAGTGACGATCGCCCGCCAGTTTCGCCGCATGTTTCGCCGTGTCGGCTCGGATCGAATGGCGAATAAGGCACCATGCGGCTTGGAGCTGATCTGAGAAACTGGCCTTTCGCCCAATGAGCTCATCGGCGATGGGAAAAATGTCTCGCAAGTTCCCGATGACGTCGCAGTCGCCGTAAATATAGGCCTCTCCCAGTTTTAGAGAATCGGGGCGAAACAGGAGCGCGCGCAGACCGGCGGGTGTGTTGACCTGCAGGGTGCAGACCGGTTTTTCACCGCCGAGGTTGATTTGGAAACCGTTCCATAAACGAAGTGCGAAACCCGACGGCACCGACGCACTGGAAAGTTGCTCCGCCAGCCTTTCCAATTTTGGATCGACCGCGTCACCTTTCGTTAAGGAGGCATGCATCCAAGGGCCCGTCCTGAGGCCAGCGTCGGCGCTGTGAGGAGGCGACTCGCGTCGTGGATTTCAATCAGTGCCTTCGCAGGCTCATGTAATCGAATTGTTTCAGTTAAGACAAGGCGCAAGTTTAGCTGAAACCCAGCCGCGATTTATCTCGGCGGAGCGCGTTCAACCTTGTATGTCAGCGCGCCTGATGAGACTCCTGCGCACCCTGCATCTTTATCTCGGCTGTCTCTTTGCGCCGATGCTCATTTTTTTCGCGGTCACCGGTTCGTGGCAGTTATTCAATTGGCACGAGTCGAAAAAAGATCGGACCTACATTGCGCCGCCGGCCTTGGCCGCTCTTTCATTCGTGCACAAAGATGCGCACGTTCCCGGCACGCCGGGACGGCAGCCTACGCCGCTCCGCTATTTCATGCTCGCTGCTGCGGCCGGACTTGTGGCGACCACCGGGATCGGAGTTGTCATGGCGTACCGGTTCAGTCAGCGGCCCATGGTCGCCACGGTTTGTTTGCTGGCGGGAATCGCGCTGCCGGCGGCGCTTCTCTGGACTTACAAGTAGCCATCGGATTCTTGGATCCGAACAAAATCCGCGCACGACATTTTTCCGAGAGGCTTTAAAATGGCGGTTCGCGCATGAGCTCTTTCGAAGTAACCGGTTTGCCCATAGACGAGCTCAATATTTTTCTCGCCGGTGCGCATCCCGATCCGTTCCGGATTCTTGGGCCGCATCGGGTTGGCGATGATCTCGCTGTCCGCGTTTTCCGTCCGGACGCGAAGGAAGTCATCATAGCTCTCGCTGGGAAAGAGGATCGGCGTTTCCCAGCCGAGCGGCTCAGTCGTGAGGGATTTTTCCAGGCGGTTCTTCCCGGGATGAATCGCGATCTCGATTATCGCCTTCACCTGACCGGCTGGGACGACTCAACGGTGATTGTTCACGATCCCTACACTTACGGGCCCATCATGGGTGAGATCGATCTGCATCTTTTCTCCGAGGGAAATCATTTACAGATTTATGAAAAATTCGGCGCGCATCTCCACACAGTCGGCGGCGTCGACGGTGTTTATTTTGCCGTCTGGGCGCCCAACGCCCAGCGCGTCAGCGTCGTCGGCGACTTCAACGGATGGGACGGCCGGACGAATCCGATGCGCCGTCTTCTGGGTAGCGGAGTGTGGGAATTGTTTCTGCCGGACGTCGGCGAAGGCGTGCATTACAAGTTCGAGATCAGAACGCCGGCCGGCGCGCTCTTGCTCAAGAGCGATCCGTTCGCGCTTTTCAATCAACACGGCGTGCAGACATCGTCGCTCGTTTACAATCTCGATCGCTATCAGTGGAATGACCGCGAATGGATGGAGGCGCGGCCGGCCCGGCGGTTGCATACCAGTCCGCTCAGCATTTACGAAGTTCATCTCGGCTCCTGGCGGCGAAAGAATGAGCAAGGCAATCGTTCCCTCAGTTACCTCGAGCTCGCGGAAACGCTCCTGCCCTACGTGGTCGAAATGGGCTACACGCACATCGAGCTCATGCCGGTCGCGGAGCATCCGTTTGAAGGTTCGTGGGGATATCAGGTCACGAATTACTATGCGCCGACGAGCCGGTTCGGAACGCCCGACGAGTTCCGGCATTTCATCGATCAATTTCACCAGGCCGGCATCGGTGTCATCATGGATTGGGTGCCGGGACATTTCCCAAAGGACGCGCATGGGCTCGCGGAGTTTGACGGCACGGATCTCTACGAGCACATGGATCCGCGCCAGGGCGAGCATCAGGATTGGGGCACGTTGATTTTCAACCTCGGTCGAAACGAAGTGCGCAATTTCCTCATCGGCAATGCGCTCTTCTGGCTCGACAAATATCACATCGACGGTCTGCGCGTGGACGCGGTCGCGTCGATGCTCTATCTCGATTACTCGCGGAAAGCGGACGAATGGATCCCCAATGCGTTTGGCGGCCGTGAGAATTTGGAGGCTGCCTATTTCCTGAAGCGCTTCAACGAAGTTTGCTACGAACGTTTCCCGGGCATCATGACGATCGCGGAGGAATCAACCGCGTGGCCCGGCGTCTCGCGCCCGACCCACTTGGGCGGACTCGGCTTCGGCTTCAAATGGAACATGGGCTGGATGCACGACTTCCTGCATTACATGGCGCTCGATCCGATCTTCCGGCGCTTCCATCACAATAACATTACGTTCTCGTTGATGTATGCGTTCCAAGAGCATTTCGTTCTTGTGCTGAGCCACGACGAGGTCGTGCACGGCAAAGGTTCGCTCATCAACAAAATGCCGGGCGATGAATGGCAGCAGTTCGCGAATCTCCGAATGTTTTATGCATGGATGTACGGGCATCCGGGCAAGAAACTGCTGTTCATGGGCGGCGAATTCGGGCAGCGGCGCGAATGGAATCACGACCGCGGTCTTGATTGGGAGTTGCTCGAATTGCCCCGCCACGATGGGCTGCGCCGGCTCGTGCAACATCTAAATTATGTTTACAAGACCGAGCCCGCGCTTTGGGAACTCGACGATACACACGAAGGTTTCGAGTGGATTGATTTCCACGATGCGGACAATAGCGTCGTCGCGTTCCTGCGACGATCACGCGCGGGTGATGTAATCGTCTTCGCGGTGAATGCGACCCCGCTGGTGCGGCAGGGCTACCGGCTCGGCGTTCCCGGCGCGGGATTCTATCGCGAAATCATCAACACCGACGCCGAAACTTACGGCGGCAGTAACGTCGGCAACATGGGTGGCTTCGAGGCCGAGGATTTCCCATGGCAAGGTCGCACGCATTCCCTCATGATCAGCCTTCCGCCGCTCGCGACAGTCGCGTTTAAGCTCGAAACGAAAGGGTAGCGCGCTATTTTTTGTCATTCTCCTTGACTCGCCCCGCTATTCTTCGGCAGTCTTTGAGCCCCCCTATGAACAAAAACTGCTCCCCCGCGTTCACGTTAATCGAATTACTCGTCGTCATTTCCATCATTGCCGTTCTGGCCCTGCTCGCAGGCCCAGCCCTGACCCAGGCATTAACAAAAGGGCAGATGACAGGAACACTGAACAACGCTCGCCAATTGTACCTGGCTGGCTTCCAGATGGCCACGGACGGTGGAGCGAATTCGGATCCGAATTTGTCATGGCCCGGTGACGATGCGTCTCTTACGGACTTGCAGAGTTACTGCACCAAATTGGTCCAGAACGATTATCTCAAGGCCGGAGATCTTCAGAAAATCCTTAACGCCCCCGGTGCGAATTGCAACGTCACGAGCGTCCCCGGCCCTCCCGCGGCGGTAACTCTCACTGGAACGAGCGCGCTGAAAGTTTACAAAGTTAAGGAAGTCGATCCTTCGAGTACCATCTTTGCCGTCACGGGAAATTACGTCTACGACACCACGCCCGTTGCAACGGCTGCCCCGTACGGCGACAAAGGCTTCGTGGTGATGCGAAAGGGTGGGGATGCCGGCATCTATCGAAAAAACCAGGCGACGGCCGCCGGCTGGAATAATGACAACAATAGATTTCAGTCTTCCATCGGCAGGCGGCCAGGCGACGCCGATGGAGCCGTGAGCCCCGATGATACTACCGTGGCTCTCACGCAGCCCCACTAAGGCTGGAGCATCCGGGCGCGCTATTCTACCACTTCGGAATCAAACGCTCCATCTGCCACGCGTGTCTTAATGCGTGATCCGCGACGCACTGCCGCGGCTGTTTGAATCACATTGCTCGCTGCGTCCGTCGTGATGCTATAGCCGCGCTGCAGCGTCGCTTCCGGGCCGAGAACGCGAAGGATGCCTTCGACGCGCCGAAAACGCTCTTGCGCATTTTGCAACAATCTGGGCGCCTGCGCGGTAAAACGCCGGTGGAAATCGATCAAGTTATTGCGCCGAACAACGAGCTCGCGTTTCGGATCGTGCGACTTCAATGATTGCGTCCGCGAGGAAAGCGCCGCGCGCGCCTCGACCACAAACTGCTTTAGCCGGCGCCGCAGTAATTCCGCGGTCAGATCCAACTGTTGCTGAGCATCGCGCATGCGCTGCGTCAGCTCGCGCGCGAGCGTGCGCTCGGACAGAAAGCGAAGACGCGTCTGGCTTTGCAGCAGAAAATTGCGCAGACCTTTTTGCAAACAATTTGCCAATTCATTCACGCGGCGGCCCAGCTCGGCTGAATCCGGGACGATCAATTCCGCCGCCGCGCTGGGCGTCGGTGCGCGCAGATCGGCGACGAAATCCGCGATCGTAAAATCGATCTCGTGACCGACCGCGCTCACGACCGGGATCGCTGAGTTGAAAATAGCGCGCGCAACGATCTCCTCATTGAACTCCCAAAGATCTTCAATGCTGCCCCCGCCGCGCGCGATCACGATCACGTCGACCGGGCCCCACGGGCCTTCCGGCGCGGCCAACTCATTGATTGCCGTGGCAATCTCGGCTGCGGCGCCGATTCCCTGAACGCGCACCGGACTGATGATCACCGCGACGTTCGGCGCGCGCCGGCGCAGGACGTTCAACATATCGCGAATCGCCGCGCCGCTGGGCGAGGTGACGATGCCGATGCGCTTCGGGAATTCCGGCAGCGGGCGTTTGCACGCAGGGTCGAACAGGCCTTCCGCTTCCAATTTCCGTTTCAACGCTTCGAACTTCGCTTGAAGGAGTCCGGCGCCGCGCGTCTGCAGGATCTGGACGCTGAGCTGGTACTGGCCGCGCGCTTCGAAGACGGAAACGTTCCCGTAAACCTGGACTTGCGCGCCTTCGGAAATCGGTTGGGCAGCAGGCGGCAACGTATTGCGAAAGATAACGCAGGCGATCGCGGCCCGCTGATCCTTTAGCGTGAAATATTGATGTCCGGACGGATGCAGCTTGTAGTTCGAGATTTCTCCCTGTACCCAAACAGCGCCGAATTTTGTTTCGAGCGTTCCGCGGATGGCTCGCGTCAGTTCAGCGACCGTCAGGATCTTGGAGGTCGCCTGAAAAAAATCGGGCGTCAGTTCCATCTCACGAACCAAACAACTCGCTCTGCGGACCGACCGGCGGTTTCAATCCGAGCTTCCGGTAGGCGTTCGGCAGCGCCACGCGTCCTTGCGGCGTCCGTTTGATGTAACCCTCCATGATCAGATACGGCTCGTTCACTTCCTCGAGCGTCCCCGCCTCCTCGCCGATCGCGACGGCGAGCGAGCTCAGTCCCACCGGGCCACCGTTGAATTTATGGATCAAAGTTTCGATGATGCGCTTGTCCCATTGATCAAAACCGTCCCGGTCGATCTCGAGCATGGTCAGCGCGCGATCTGCCAGCACCGCTGTGATTTTCCCATCCGCCTTCACCTGGACGTAATCGCGCACCCAGCGGAGCAAATTGTTCGCAGTCCGTGGCGTGCCGCGCGTGCGCGTCGCGATTTCTGCCGCGCCTTCCGGGTCGATCGGGACGCCGAGCAGTCCGGCGCTGCGCGTGATGATTTTATGCATCTCTTCCGCGCTGTAATAATCGAGACGCGCGCTCATTCCGAAACGTGAACGCAGCGGCGCGCTCACCATGCCGGCGCGCGTCGTCGCTCCGATGAGAGTGAACTTCGGCAATTGCAGTCGCAGACTTCGCGCCTGCGGCCCTTGATCGATGATGATGTCGAGCCGGTAATCCTCCATCGCCGGGTAAAGATATTCTTCGATCGTTGGTTGCAGCCGATGGATCTCGTCGATGAAAAAAACGTCGCCTTTTTCGAGGCTCGTTAGTAACCCGGCGAGTTCCCCGGCTTTTTCGATGACGGGTCCGCTCGTGTTCTTCACATTCACGCCCATCGCGTTCGCGATGATGTTGGCCAGCGTGGTTTTTCCGAGGCCGGGCGGACCGCTGAGCAGAATATGCTCGAGGACGTCGCCACGTTTTTTCGCCGCTTCCACGAGAAGTTCGAGCCGTTCACATACCTTCACCTGGCCGGTGAACTCGCTGAACATCGGCGGCCGCAGCGAGACTTCGAAAGCGGGATCAGGCTCCGGCGGTTTCACGCGGCTTTTCGTTCTTCCAGGTTTTTTGTCATCACCAGTTCCGTGCCGCGTGCCTTCACAATGTAATCGACCTTATCGAAAGCGTGCCGGATCAAGTGCAGTCCGAGGCCGCCGGGTTTGATCAGATCATGCGACCGCCCTTGCATCGAGTGCGCCGCTGTTTGTTTGCCGTAATCGCGCAACCGCATCCGAATACAATTCCGCAAGCCCTCGAGGGAAAGCGAAATCAACTGATCGTCGCGCAAATGATACGCGTGCCGAATAATGTTGGTGCAGGCTTCGTCTACACCCAGCACCATGAGTGTGCGTTCCTTCTCGGATAAGGGGTATTCATCGAGAAAGCCGCGCACAAATTTTCGCATCAAAGCGAGATTGCCCGTGTGGCTGGAGAACTCGACTTTCTTTTTTTTCATCAAGCGCGGAAGGCTGAACATATGCCGATGATTCAAGTTCGGAACCGAAAACTCGGTGGACAGCCGGAGCAACCATAGCTCTCTTTCGTCATGTGGAAATCATTGCTCGCCTCGCTCCTTCTTACCACGACGGCTCTGGCGCAGGAAAATCCGAGCGCATATGAAGCCTTGCGCGTAGTCGGGACTCAATTGAATCGCGAGATGATGAGCCGTGTCATTTCGGTCACGGGCGTAGACGGCGCTCCGCAACCGAGCAGCTGGAAGATTCTAGTGGGAGACCGGCGCGCGAACAGTGGTGTGCGCGAGATCATAGTGGAAGGCAACCGAATCGCTTCGCAACGCGTCCCGAATCGTTCTGTCGCCGGTTCAACCGAAGGCGCCACAATCAACACCGCGCGTCTTAACCTCGACTCGACTGGCGCCTACTCGGTCGCGAGCCACACCGCGGAAACGTCCCATGTCGTCTTTGCGCTCGTGAGTTACACGCTCCGGACGGACGATCACGGCAATCCCACCTGGATCGTTACGCTGGAAGATCGATCCCGAAAACCACTCGGCACCATTCACATCAAGGCCAACGACGGACGAATCACGAGGGTCGAAGGGATGTATCAGGGCCGGAACATGGAGCAGGTCGAAGATGACCGCGAGCAGGTCGACAATCACAACGTCGACCCCGAAGAGGATCCCGATGACAACATCGTGAAACGACGCATCAAGCGGCTCTTCCGGAAAACCAAGGAGGAAGCACGCGAGGTCTTTGTGCGGACGCGCCGTTCCTTCGTAGATTTTGTCAATCGCTGGTAACCGCGCGCTCTGAGTCAGCGGCATGAAGATCGAGAAGGAAATCTGGCCACACCTTCCTTTCCACGAATGGAAAGAAACCTGCGCCACACTCCACATGTGGACGCAGATTGTGGGAAAGGTCCGCCTGGCCCTGTCGCCGTGGACCAATCATTCCTGGCACGTCACGCTGTATCTCACGGCACGCGGCATGACCACTTCAACGATTCCTTTCGGCGCGCACGTCTTTCAAATCAACTTTGATTTTGTCGATCATGTTCTGCGAATTCAGATCAACGATGGCCGTGAGAAAATCATCCGTTTGGCGCCGAAATCCGTCGCCGAGTTTTACAGCGAGGTGATGAGCGCGCTACGGGAGCTCGACCTCTCCGCCGAGATCAACACAACGCCGAACGAAGTCGATCCCGCAATTCCTTTCGAACAGAACGAAAGGAATTCCTCCTACGACCGCGAATATGCGAACCGGTTTTGGCGCGTCCTCTTGCAGAGCGATCGCGTTTTCAAAGAATTTCGCGCCGACTTTTGTGGCAAGTGCAGCCCTGTCCATTTTTTCTGGGGCAGCTTCGATCTCGCCGTGACGCGATTCTCCGGGCGGCGCGCCCCGCAACATCCCGGAGGCGTACCGCATTTGCCCGACGCCGTTACGCGTGAAGCCTACTCGCATGAGGTGAGCAGTCTTGGATTCTGGCCGGGCAACGAGATGATGCCCGAGCCGATTTTTTATTCCTACGCATATCCGGAACCCAAAGGATTTCCCGACGCGAAAGTGCAACCATCAGCCGCGACCTACAACGCTCAGCTCAAGGAATTCGTGCTTCCCTACGAGGCTGTCCGACAGGCTGCAGCGCCCAATCAGGCGCTGCTCGACTTTGCACGCAGCACCTACGACGCGGCCTCGACCCTGGGAAATTGGGATCGCGCCGCGCTCGCGGAAGTCAGACCTGACTTGCATTCGCGGCGGCAACACCCGTAAGTTTCGCGCGATGCTTTCCATCAATGAAGCGACGGCGGAGCGCGGTGCCTGGCGCGCAGTTCCGCAAGGTTGGCGGCAGTTGTATGGGGATTTCGATCGCCTCGGGATCAGCGTCGAATGGCACGATTTCCAGACAGAGCGGCCGCTCGATTGGGGATTGAGCTTTCATCCGCGCAGCGTTGAATTCTGCCTGAACGTGGAAGGGCGCGGTGCGGTCGGCTCCCGATCGCAAGCTGATTACGTTCCGGGCAGCGCTGGCTACTACGCGCTCATGGATCAGCCGTTACAGGCCTCGCGGCGGGCAGGGGACCATCATCGGTTTGTCACTTTGGAATTTTCGCGAGAGCATTTGCAGAAGCAGCTGGCCGATTGCGAAGCCGACCTCGATCCACAGCTGCGCGCCGCAGTTTTTCCAGGGAAAGAGCGATCGATTGTCTCCACCGCCCGTCCGATGTCGACCGAGCAGCACAATGTGGTGGCGACTCTGCTTCAGCCGCCGGTCTCGAAATCGGCCCAGAGTTTGTGGTACCAGAGCAAGGCGCTCGAGCTCATGGCGCATTTTCTTTTCACCCCGAAAGATCCCGAGTTGTTTTGCATGCGTCAGAAGCGGGTCGCGCGCGATCGCGTGGCGCGCACGAAGGAATTGCTCGCGCGCAATCTCGCTCAACCGCCGACTCTCGAGATGCTGGGTCGGGAAGTTGGTTGCAGCCCGTTTTACTTGAGCCGGAGTTTCTCGCGCGAAGTCGGCCTCACCATTCCGCAATACTTGCGCAAACTGCGCATGGAACGCGCGGCCGAGTTATTGCGCATGGGGCACCACAACGTCACGGAAGCCGCGACGGAAGTCGGCTACGCCAGCCTGAGCCATTTCAGCAAAGCCTTTTGCGAAACTATCGGCTGCTGTCCGGTGCTTTACCCGATTGCGAAAAACGTCGTGCTCGATCGCTGATGCGATCGCGATGAAGCGTTAAGAATGTTGCAGGTTCAAAGGGGTTAACGCTTCAACGATGAAAATCACCCGCGCCCTCATCTCCGTTTCAAATAAGAAAGGCGTGGCTGCCTTCGCGCGCGCGCTCGAAAAGCAGGGCGTCGATATCATCTCCACCGGCGGCACGGCTGAGTTGCTGCGCAAAGAAGGCGTGCCGGTGCGAGACATATCTAGCTTCACTGATTTTCCGGAAGTGCTGGAGGGACGCGTCAAGACGCTGCATCCGCGGGTTCACGGCGGCTTGCTTTACAAGCGGGGCAATCCGTTGCACGAACAGCAGGCGAAGGAATGCGGTTTCCAGCCGATCGATCTCGTCGTCGTGAATCTCTATCCGTTTGAAGCGACCATCGCCAAGCCGGGCGTCACGCTCGCGGAGGCCATTGAACAGATCGACATCGGCGGACCGTCCATGATTCGCAGTGCGGCCAAGAATTATGAGTCTGTCACCGTGGTGGTGGATCCGGCCGACTACGATACGATTCTGGAAACAATGCGCGATCACGAGGGTGAGACGACGTTGAAGTTGCGGGAGCGCCTCGCCATCAAAGCGTTCATCAAGACGTCGGACTACGATCGTGCGATCGGAACTTTCCTGAATCAGGAACAGGCGACGGATGCGTCGTTTTCGCTCTCACTCCCGCTCGTTACGCGTCTGCGTTACGGCGAAAATCCGCATCAAACCGCCGCGCTCTACGGCGATTTCGACCAGCACTTCCAGAAGCTGCATGGGAAAGAACTTTCCTTTACCAATATTCTCGATATCAGCGCTGCGGCGAACCTGATCGCCGAGTTTTCCGAGCCGACGGTCGCGATTCTGAAACACACGAACCCGTGCGGCGTCGGAAGCGATGACGATCTGCGTGAGGCGTGGGAAAAAGCATTCGCGACCGACAAACAGGCGCCGTTCGGCGGCGTCATCATTTGCAACCGCCCGGTGAACGAATCTCTCGCGAAAGCGATCAGTGAAATTTTCAGCGAAGTGATTATCTCGCCCGAGTTTGAAGCCGAGGCGCGGAGCCTGTTTCAAAAGAAAAAAAATCTGCGGCTGATTCGCGCGCTCACGCCACCGACCACGAACAAACAGCCTCAAGACATTCGTTCCGTTACCGGCGGGCTGTTGGTGCAGGACAAGGATTCCGGCGAGCTCGTCGATCTCGCCACGAAAGTGGTGACTGCGCGGAAGCCGACGGAAGAGGAGATGGCCGCGATGATTTTCGGCTGGCGCGTGGTGAAACACGTGAAGTCGAACGCCATCGTTTACGCGGCGTCCGATCGGACGCTCGGGATCGGCGCCGGCCAGATGTCGCGCGTGGACTCGTCCCGCATTGCTGTCTGGAAAGCGACCGAAGCCGGGTTGTCGCTCAAAGGCAGCGCGGTGGCAAGCGATGCGTTTTTTCCATTTCCAGATGGACTCCTGGCCGCGGCCGACGCCGGCGCAACATGCGCGATTCAACCCGGCGGGTCGGTCCGCGACGATGAAGTCATCGCCGCTGCGAACGACCGAGACATGGCGATGATTTTTACCGGAGTGCGCCACTTCCGGCATTAGCGATCGATAGCTTTTTGGGCCGCGCACTCAAATTCACGTTCAAAACCAAGGTGTGGGTCTCCGGTCGCTGCGGCGACACGGACACGCTGCGGCGAGAATCACGCATCAGTTCTGGTTCCGATTGTCGATTCGGTGACTTGAACCCAATCATCAGTAATGAAGGCGCCGCGGTCGGTTCCGGAGGACGGGTGATCTTCTCACCCGGTTTCTTCTTTCGCGGCGAGTTCCAAGTTTAGCGCGAAGAGGAAGGCCAGCGGGTCGGCGTCGTTCGGCATTCCGTAGGCGGTGCGGACGGCGGCATCGAGCCTTCGCGTGGGCCTCGCGAAGCGGGTTGGCGCCGCGTCTCTTCGAGGGTGCGGTAAAGTTCGTGCAGGGAATAATTGCGTTTCGGAATAAGACTCATAGGCTCTGGACTCATGAGCTTCATTTCGACTTCCTTGGCCGTTACATGCCGACAGCATCTATTCAGGAACGGGTGGGCGCACGAGTTCGCGAACTGCGGAAGGCAAGGGGCTGGACTCTCGAGCAACTCGCGGAAAAGGCAGACAAACATTACACCTATATCGGCGGGCTGGAGCGTGGCGACCGAAACGTCACGTTGGAGGTTCTTAACGCAGTTGCGATCGCGTTGGATGTTCCGCTTCGTAATCTTTTCTGGCTGGAGCGACACCGCTTGGAAGAAAAACTCAACGCGCCTTGTGATGACATCCTTTCGGCCATCGATAGCGGATTTCGAGCGACGATCGATGCCAAGGGAAAAATGGCGGAGCTATATTTGCACAAAGAGTTGGAGGAACTTGCGGCCAGGAAGGTCATTAGCGACCTCGTCTGGTTCGATGGCGACGGCAAGCCAGACTTTGAATTGCGATTTCACGGCCGCACGCTGCGCGTTGAGTGCAAGAACATCCGTTCGCCCATGGGCAAAGCGGAGAACCAGCGCTTCCGGGTCGAACTGCAAAAAACACGCAACTCGAAAGATGGCACTCCGACCCGCGGATATCTCATTGGGCACTTTGACATTCTCTCCGTCTGTCTGTTTAACCGAACGCGGAAGTGGCAGTATCTCCACATTTCTTCGCGTCGGCTCGCGAGGCGAGTCGCCAATCCACAGCTGTTGGAAATCATGCAAACAGTTCCTGTCGTCGGCCCGCGGGAATTCTGGAAAGACTCGTTCGAAGAAGCTCTGAAAGATCATGAAGCGTCGCGCTAGGAAAGTGAAAGAAGCTTCGAGCGATTATGGTGCGGCCCTGCCGGCGCCCTATTTTCGAACAACTGCCGGTGCGGCTTATCGAGGCAAAGCCGAAGAGTTGCTTCCGAAGCTACCAGCGGAATCCGTGAACTTGATTTTCACTTCGCCGCCTTACGCGTTGCATTTCAAAAAGGAGTATGGCAACGCCGACCAGAACAAATATGTCGAATGGTTCCTCGGCTTTGCTGCTGAATTCAAGCGGGTGCTAAAATCGGATGGCAGCCTCGTTATCGACATCGGAGGGAGTTGGCAGCCGGGGCATCCGGTGCGGTCCCTCTGTCACTTCGAGGTCTTGATCGGCCTTGTTCGCGAACATGGTTTTCACCTTGCGCAAGAGTTCTATTGGTTCAATCCGGCGAAACTTCCTGCGCCGGCCGAGTGGGTCACCGTCAGGCGTATTCGCGTCAAGGATGCAGTGGAGTGTTTATGGTGGCTTGCGAAGACAACGAATCCCAAGGCAGACAACCGGAAGATTCTGGCTCCGTACTCCGAGGACATGAAACGGCTGCTAAAACGCGGTTATCGGGCCAAAACCCGCCCATCCGGTCATCACATCACGCATAAGTTCACCGAACAGAACGGTTCGATTCCCCCCAATGTCTTGACGCTTGGGAACAACGACGCCAACGGATATTACCTCAAGCGCTGTGCTGAGGAAAAAATGAAACCGCACCCGGCACGGTTTCCTGGACAGCTACCAGAACACTTTATTAAATTCCTTACGGACGAAGGCGACATGGTCTTGGACCCCTTTGCAGGAAGCTGCACGACGGGTGAAGTCTCTGAGAGACTTCGCCGCCGGTGGATGGCCTTTGAGTTAAGTGCCGAGTATCTGGATGGCGCAAAGTTTCGTTTCGAACGCGATGCCTTTGAAATTCCGGCGGACTCGTCTGGGACATCCACAATTTTGAAACCGCATCAGACTGATCTCGCCCTGACATAGGCGCTCGACCCACGCCTGCGTAGCGCGTTCGGCCCGATTTGTGACTTGGACGCGGCTGTTGCGAGTCGTCGACCCGTCGAAGCCTTGTCTATTTGAAAGAAGAGGACGATTTAGAAACTATTGCGAAAGCTGCAGATTTTTCTTGCCTAACGAAAATTAAACGGGTGTGATGGAGGCGTTCCGTCCGCCCCCATGAAAATCCCCTGCGTTGCGCTCTCCCTCAGCCTGCTCCTAATCGGTTGGCCGACAGTCTATGCCGGCAAGCCAAAACCAAGTAAGCCGAACGACGAGGAAACCGAACCGTCCAGGCGACGGCCGCATCGCAGCACGACGAAATGCAGTGAACAATAGTACGACGAGCCGGATGACACTTACGTCGGATAGTAACACATGGCCCCAGTGTTTTACCGTGGGCTTGTTAATAAATGGACAGGCCCTATGAAAAACATCACCAGAGTTGCCGCGATCTTCCTTCAAGCGTTCTTCGCCGCGACCGCATTCGGTTATTCGCCGTATCAATTTGCGGCCGGTCAAAAGATCCGTGTCATCAGCCAAGTTAGTGTTCGCAGCGGTACGCCGGTCGCCGGTGTCCCATACTCGGGAACGCCTCAAGGCTCTCAAAACGCAAATGCAACAGGCACTGTCGTTTCAGGACCAGTTCGTACCACGCTTGCCAGCGATGGACGTACGTACGACTGGTATCAAATCAATTACGATGCTTCGCCGTTCAGTGGCTGGAGCGCGGCACTAGAGATTCCTTTCGACGATTCTCCCACCCGATCAAGGTTCTTGGGGCTACACCGCGGCGAAGTCGCGAACGCGGCTCATCAAGCACAGTTTCATGGATTTGGATTGATCGCGGCAATGGCAATCGCCGAAGCCGAATCCAGTGGTATGAACCCAAGTGCGGTAGGGGATTTTAGCGGTTCGACACCTACATCATTCGGGCTATGGCAAATCCATACTACGGTGCACACCGAGTATAACCCGCAAGACATGTTAAGTAGTCCGTATCACTGTGCTCAGGCCGCGTGGAGTCTTTCTCAGACTCAGACTTATTTTCACGACTGGACAACGTGGTACAAGGATAGGCAATTAAACATCGTTGGCGATGGAAATGGCTATTACAAAGATTACGTTAGCTCTGCTCGTGCGGCTCTCGCTGCAAATCCATCGATCGATCCGACTGTCATAACGGGCGCAAATCTCGGAAGTGCTGAAATAAGAGCATCTGGTAGTGCGTACGTAAGGGATACTCCCGGGGGCAATCTTGTCAGTGGCACGAATCCTCGAAATATTGGAGACACTGGAACGATTATCGACGGCGCGCCTGGTACCAATTATCTGGCACAGGTCGGTGGAACTGGGCGCTATTATTTCTGGTGGAAAGTTCGCTGGAGCGACGGGCAAGTAGGTTGGTCCGGGGAAGACTTTCTGGAACAGGGGCAGGGCCAACCTGGAATACCGGTTATTACCTCAGTCTCTCCAACATCCATAGGAATCAATCAAGGTGGCACATTTACCATCACCTATACGATAAATGCGCTAAGTCCACGGACAGTGATACTTGGAGCAAGTTTATTTCCGGCAGGCCAAGTTACTGGGCGAATCGATGATCCGCCGCACGATCAAGTTGTCGCGCTTTTGATCGGCCAAAATATAGTTCAGCGACAATTCACTGTTCCCGCTGCAACGCCAGTTGGTCCTTATGATCTGGTTGTAGCGCTTTGGAGCGACGTGAATGGAAATGGAATAATTGATCCTGGTGTGGATCAAGAGATTACCGAAAAGACGAATGCGAACGCCGTTTCGGTGACGAGCGGTGGCGGTTGCAGCTATTCGCTGTACCCGGTCGAGTTGAATCTTACTTCACCGGGAGGGGCTACAAGTAGCTTCAACATAGCGACTGGCTCTTCATGCCACTGGGCAGCGATCCCGAATCAAAACTGGATTTCAATCAACGGTGTCGGCTCCGGGGACGGATGCGCCACGGTAGCCTTCAATGTGTCGACCAATTCTGGTGCTTCGCCGAGGGTAGGAACCATTACAGTGCAGAGTCAAACCTTCACCATCACACAGTCTGGTAATAGCGGCGATCCTCAAAACGTGACGGTGTCGAATGTGCTGGTCAGCCCGCCAAGCAGCCGGCCTGGACTAACGCCGACTTTCTATGCCAATGTTAACTCGCCGATTTCGCAGAACGTTTTGCTCGGGGGGGCGATAGTGCTTTCCGGAACAGCTAGCACATACTACGATCCTGCGCACGATACGCCTGCGACCTTAATCGCTGGTCTAACTCAATATCATCGCTTGTTTACGATTCCGACAAACGTTGCAACAGGCACCTATGATGTTATTTTCAGCGTTTGGACTGACAACAATGGAAATGGTCAAGTTGATCCTGGCGTAGACACGTTGCTCGGCACCTTTACAGGATATGGCGCGCTTACGGTGCAACCCGCGCTCGGCGGGATATACACCACCCTAACTCCGCAAGGCGCGGTCGACGCAGGCGCTCAGTGGCGTTGCGATGGCGGCAACTGGCTAGGCAGCGGAGCCCAGAATTTCCAAGTCGCGGTGGGGAACCACACGGTCAGCTTTGAGCCGGTGTCTGGCTGGACAACGCCGGCAGATCAGGTTGTGACTGTGAACACAAATCAGACGACGCAAGTAGCAGGAGTCTACGCCCCTGCGGGATCACTGCAGGTAAACATTAGTCCACCAGGGGCGATAAACGCTGGTGCGCAGTGGCAGGTCGATGGCGGGGGATTCCAGAACAGCGGAACAACGTTGTCCGATCTCTCCACGGGCAACCATACGGTATCATTCAATTCGGTTACCGGATACACAACGCCAGCGAACCAGGTGGTCACCATCAATGCGAACCAGACTACGACGGCTACCGGAATCTATGTGGTCTCGCTAACACCGACACCCACCGCGACCCCGGGTGGAACGCCGACGCCCACTGCAACTCCGGTGGCTACACCCACCCCGACGGCCACACCACCCCCGGCAAGTCCAACGCCGACCCCCGTGTTGCCCGTTCAACTTGGCAACATCTCAACTCGTCTCCGAGTCGGAACGGGAGATAACGCCATGATAGGCGGTTTTATCATTACCGGAACACAGCCGAAGACCGTGATTGTTCGTGGCATGGGGCCTTCGCTGCCTGTGCCCGGAGTGCTCGCTGATCCGGTCATTGAGGTTCACGGTTCCTCCGGAGTAATTCTTGCCACCAATGACAATTGGAGGGACGACGATCCAGTCCGCGTGCAGCATGTGATTGATAGCGGGCTGGCACCGAGTAATGATTTGGAGGCCGCGAAGTGGGGAATACTCAATCCTGATGCTTATACGGTCATCGTCCGGGGCAATAACAACGCTACAGGCGTAG
>DASVJK010000100.1:0-4932 GCA_036385955.1 Chthoniobacterales bacterium
ATCGACAACGATAACGGTCGTGCCACGGATCGTGAGTGAGTAAAGCTTCCTGGCAAATTCATGCGGCAACCGGATACAACCGTGACTTGCGGGGTAGCCAGGTAGGTCGCCGCCATGTAAAGCCACACCTTCCCATGTCAACCGCTGCATGTATGGCATCGGAGCGTGATTGTATTTGTTCGAAAAATGCGTGACCTCTTTTTCCAGAATCGTAAACACCCCGGCCGGTGTACTACGTCCTTTGACGCCGCTACTGACGCTGGAACGCGCGATACGAATGCCGTTTCGATAGGCGCTCAAGGATTGGTCCTGCAGATTGATGATGATGACGAGCGGTCCGCTTGGCGAAAGCTGCGGTTCCCAAAAAAATTCACCTGGACGAAGCGCTGATGCGTCAGCTGCGCAACCGGCACCCGCCAAAGCGATCAGCGCGGTACAAAGTACAGTATAGATTCGAATATGAGCGTGGGTTGCTGACACTTTTTAGCGCGTTTCACACGAGCTTGCGCGTGGCTGGCATTCGCAGTTCGACCGGCACGCGGCTCAGTTTTTCGTAGATATGTCCGACGCGTCGAAGCGGCCACCAGTCGTAGAGGAAAATCTGCATCGGCCGCCACATCGCGACCCAGCCGGCAATCGTCAGGCTCTCGCGCATTAAACTAAGCAAAGTCCCCGGTTTTTGATGAAACATCAGTTCGCTGATCAAGAGACACGTGGCGAGAAAGAGCAGGCCAATGACCAGGCTCGTCCGCCCTTGTTTTAAGAGATGCTTGAACTCCAGGCGGTTCAACCTCCCGCGGTAGGCGAAATAATTGCGCACCGCCCTCTCGACCAACTCCTGCGATCCGGCGGTTTCGGCGGGCTGGTTTACGTGAACGATGAGTGTGAGCGGATCGCTCCGCGGATATTCCTTCGCCCAACTGACAATGAATTCCTCCGCGTCATGATCGAGATCCTTCTCGTGAAATGGCGATGGATCCATCGAATTAAAAAGCTGTTCGATCCGATCGACGAAGATCTCGATCCGATGAGGCGCCCGTTTGCGGACCTTGAAACTATGAATCATTTGCTGTGCCTCACTCAGTCCGCCATCTGGCGGCAATGACTTGGAACGACGAGCACAGGACAACGCGCCAGACGCACGAGTTGCTCCGCCGTGCTGCCAAGAAGTACATGCCGCAGTCCCGTGTATCCGTGCGTCGAGATTATTACCATGTCGACGTCCGGGCGTGCGGTTCCTTCGACAAGCTTGTCTATCGGCGTCCCGAGCGCCACTTCCGTCTCGGCTGAAATTCCGACGAGCGGAAGGAAATTCACGATCTTCTCCAGGTTGTCCTCCGCCAGGAGGCGAGCCGTTTCGACGAGCTGCGGCCATTCAGGGGGAACGATGGTTACATCCGACGCCGTGTAGTTACGCGGATAGGCGACGTGCATGAGCAGGAGGTCGGCGCCGACTCGTGTCGCAAAGACGGAGGCGTATTTCGCGCCTTCCCTGGCGCATTCGGAGAAATCGACCGGCACGAGAATTTTTTCGAGGACAATGCCTTCAGCCGCGGTCTTGATCGGCCCTCGCGTCGCCTCGCGCACAACCAGCACAGGACACGGCGCGTGACGAACAGTTTTCTCGGCCGTGCTGCCAAGCGTCAGATGTTTCAGTCCGGTGCGTCCGTGCGTGGCGATCACTATGAGATCGGCGTTGAGTTTGTGCGCCGCTGCGCAGATTTCCGTCGAAGGCCGGCCGGTTCGGAAGTGGCAATCTTGCCGGGGCAGATCGATGGAAAACCTGCGCTGCACTTGGTCTTTCAGACGTCCGGCGATTTCCCGATCTGAGAAGAGCTCGATCGCGGGATCCGAGAAGAGCTCCGGCGTGTTTACCATCGACGAGAATTGGGGTTTGCCCTCGTAGACATAGACGAGCTGAACAGATGCGCTAAAGCGTTTGGCCAAGGGCAGTGCGAAATCGAGCGCCCGGAAGGATTCGTCCGAGAAATCGACGGCTACGAGCATTGTCCGGATTTTCAGCGGATCTTCGAAGAAAGATTGCGTGGGAGGATTGGATAGCTGATCTAAACCGAGAGGCACGGCCTGGTGTTCGGTGCTGGTCTTCATGCCAGTAAATTATCCTTGGCCTGAAGCACGCCTAACCGGAGCTTGTGAAACAGTTACCGTTTCTTGCGCGCGTGCTGGCATTTGAGCTTTTGCGCGGCAACCCCGGCGGCCCCGTAAAACATGCGCTTCGTAATCTCGGCGGCGGCCATGTACGCGACCACAATCGGCAAAATGACCAGATAAAAGCGGGCCGGCATCGGTCCGAAACCGATCAGTGGCGCGAACGGCAGATACGGCACAAGAAACGTAACCGCAATGGTCGCCACCGTCGCCAGCACGAGAAGTTTGCTTGGGCGGCTTCTGAAGAATGGGCGGCTGCTCCGCACCACGAGCATGATTAGCGATGCGGATGCCGCTTTTCGATACGCGCTCAGAGCCTGGTCCGGTAAACTAATAATGATGACGAGCGGCCCGCTCGGCCAAAGCTCGGGTTTCACAGCGTGACGAATTCCGTGTGCAAGTTTCGATGGTGAAATCCTGACCGCATCTACTCGACATAACGCTCCAGAACCGTGAGCAACTCGCGCAACTTCCGGCGTCCGTCCGCTGGTGTTCGAGCCTCATCGATGCAGTGATGAGTGTGCGAATGAATCAGTTTTTCCGCGAGCGATTTCAGACCGCGCCGGGCGGAGACGAGCTGGAGGAGGATTTCCACGCAGTCGCGGTCCTCGTCGATCATTCGTTCGACCGCGTTGAGCTGGCCGACGATCTTGCGCACCCGGATGACTGAGGCGCGGCGCTCTTCATCGGGATGCGAATAGGTACGGTTCCTGGTCACGGCGCGAGGCTACATGCGATCGGAATATTCGTAAAGAAGGGAGTGGACATATAATGGGGTATGGGAGTATGCACCTTGTTGAATGAGCCCAGCTATTTTCAGCATGCGCGCCGCCAGGTGGACGAGGGCGACTCAGCAATGTGCCGCGTCGCACCGCGGCCCTACAATCCGCCAGCTTAGGCGGAAGCTCCGACACGTGCGGCTCAACATCACGCGGCGCTACCACGCCCTCCACGAATACGCCCGGATCTATCACGCTCTCGCAGCCCGCGAGGCCAAAGGATCGGAACGCAAATTGATCCTGCGGTGTCTGGCGGAAGAAGCGGACGTGCATGTCAAACGCGTGGAGATGTCACTGCGAAGGTTTCGGATTGCACACAGTCTCCCTGCGGAAACGCGGTTCCGCCGCCTGATCCGCTGGTTTCTACTGCGTTGGCGGATTAGCTGGAGTCTTGCGCTGCTCGATCGCATGGAATCGCGGCGTTCACGTGCGATGCTCGAAGCTTTGACCCAACTCAGCCGGCTCTGCCGCGTAATCGCTGCCGCCAGAGTGCGGTCCACTCAATTCTCCACTCGACTTTCATCCCGGCACCCGGATGATCCGTAACGTCGAGCGCTTGTAGTCCCGGCAAGCAACCCAAAGAGAACTTTCATCTTTCATGTTCCGATTTATTTTTTCGGGCAAACTCCATCCCGCCATCCTCCATAAGGCGGTCAAAGCGGCTGCGGCTGCTATTTCAGAGCATGAGCAGAAGCTCATGGAGCTATGCACGCTGCCGACCGAGGAAGCGTTGCAGCGTCTTGGCGTAACAGAGAATGGCCTTTCCGACGAGCAAGTTGAAACTGCTCGGGAAGAATACGGCAGCAATATTCTCAGTCACAGAAAAGAGGCCGGCATCGTGATGGAGCTCTTGCAACGCTGCCGCAATCCTCTGGTCATCCAGTTGCTAGTGATCTGTGTGGTCTCCTTATTGATGGGAGATATCCGCGCGGCGACCGTGGTCGGAGCGATGGTCCTGCTCAGCGTTGTGCTGGCATACGTGCAAGAGCATCGCTCCAGCAAGGCCGTGGAAAAGCTCAACGCCATGGTGCAAACCAACTCTCTGGTAATGCGCGATGGAAAAGAATGTGACATCCCAATAGCCGAGATTGTTCCAGGAGAGATCGTCATCCTGCAAGCCGGCGCACTTATCCCGGCGGATCTTCGCTTGATCAGTGCCAAGGATTTTTTCGTAAGTCAGTCCTCCCTAACCGGCGAATCCATGCCGGTGGAGAAACATGCTGAGCCGGCCGATGTAACCGGCCGGGGCCTTATCGAGTTACAAAACGCATGTTTCCAAGGGAGCAATGTTGTGAGCGGCACCGCACGCGGGGTGGTCGTCAACACTGGGAGCAGGACTCACTTCGGTTCAATAGCCGAAAAGCTTTCGGGACAGCGGGCGCGGACGAGTTTTGACAAAGGCATCGCGGGTTTCACATGGCTGATGATCCGTTTCATGGTGGTCATGGTCGCGATCGTCTTTTTGATTGTCGGCGTGACCAAGCACGACTGGGCGGAGGCTCTCCTTTTCGCCCTCTCGGTGGCGGTAGGACTGACGCCGGAAATGCTGCCGATGATTGTGACGGTGAACCTTTCCAAAGGCGCCATGGCCATGTCGAAGAAGAAGGTCATCGTGAAGCGGCTGAACTCGATTCAAAACTTCGGCGCCATCGATATTCTCTGCACCGACAAGACGGGCACCCTGACGCAAGATCGCGTGATTCTCGAAAAGGCTGTTGATGTCACCAACCGTGATAGCGATGACGTCCTGCGCTATGCCTACATGAACAGTTACTATCAGACCGGGTTGCGCAACCTACTGGACCGTTCGGTTCTTTCGCATAGCGATCTGGACGTGGAGCGCGGTTGCAAGAAAGTGGATGAAATTCCTTTCGATTTTCAACGCAAACGCATGTCCGTCGCCGTGGATTACCAGGGCGACCACGTGCTGATCTGCAAGGGTGCGGTGGAAGACATTTACAAGGCCTGCACGCATTACCAGATC
>DASVJK010000101.1:0-7342 GCA_036385955.1 Chthoniobacterales bacterium
CCGTCCCCCTGGCTCTTCCTTCTCGCAATATCCCAATAATTTGTTCCGTACTGAATCGACTCTTTTTCATGTTCGTTCTGCCCTCCATTTGTGAGGCAGAACTACATTTATGTCATGTCCACTTTTTGGGGGTCAGGCCACTTCACAAACTCGGAGAATTGTTCTTTCTGTTCGGATGAAATAGTTCTTGGGGCTAGGCGCTCCTTCAATTCGAGAAGTTCTCGTTCCGCTTGCGCTCGCTTAAGCTCTGCCTCTGCCACAATGACTTTCAGTTTGTCGGATTCGATTGTCGCGTTTGCCGCCGATTCCTGGGCCTTTGACGCTCGCTCCGTCGTTTCTGATAACGTCGTATTCAATCGGATAAGCTCCTTTGCCTGACGCTTGTTGATTATTGTTCCACTAATGAGAGCGATGCCAGCAAAAATAACCAAAGCCAGTTGGCTAACCCAATTTATGCCATCCCAGCCAAAGACGGCGATATTCGTTACCGTCGTAGCCATTGTTACTATCGTTACGGCCATTAGCTTAATTGTTCTTCACTATTCATGACTTACGCCGCTTGCCACGTCCCTGACGGCGGAAGGAAACCACCATCCTTGTTTTCAAGATCAATGAGCTTCGCATACGTCAACCGCTTACCAGCAAGCCTGCCCATAATTTCCATGAATCGTCCTCTGTCGCCGTCCTCATGTTTGCGCTCATTGAATCTATACGCTTGCTCATCGCAGTATCGGAACAGATGAAAAAGGCTCAACGTTCACGTAAGTCCCTTTCAGGCATCGCTTGAGCAGCGACCAGAAGTTTTCCAGTCCGTTCGTATGGACGTTGCCCTTCACGTAGCTCTCCAGATGGTCTATGATTTGGCGGTCGTAATCCTTCGATAAATCGTCATACGACACCGAGGCTGCCCCGGCGTGTTGCACGCATAGGAGCACAAGCAAGGCGGGCAGCCCCGATTTGTATCGGAGTGGAAGAGCTCCACTCACACTGTGAACTCGAACAGGATTGCTTTGTCGGATCGTGAGCAGCGCAAAGGCGGCCTTCAATAAGGATTTCATGGGGAGGGATGGGGTAAAGAACTGACTTGCGAAGATCAATTCGGAGCGAAGTGAAGTCGAAGACGATAATCGATTGCAAGCCAAATCTGGAGATCGCGTGAAAAAAATCCTCTGTGATCACCGCGAGACCTAAAATCTCCTGGCCTTGGCAAAGTGCTGATTGCCACCGAGCGCACGACCGTGGTTTGATCGGATATGAATAGACGCCGTTTTGTTTGTTCCAGCGCCGCGGCGGGGTTGACCGCGGCGGTCGCTCCGCGCGCGCTCTTCGCCCAGGCTCCTACCATTATGAACTCGAAATCAGTCAAGCCAGTCGTGATCGCATCTGCCAATGGCAACAAGTTCAAGAACGGAGGCGACATGACTTGTGTGCAGAAGGCCTTCAACATGATGACCCAGGGAGGCGCCGATGTGCTCGATGCATTGATCGCAGGGGTGAACATCGTCGAGCTTGACCCGCTCGATACCAGTGTCGGCTACGGCGGGTTGCCGAATGCGGATGGGATCGTGCAGCTCGATTCATCTTGCATGCACGGGCCGAAGAAACGCGCGGGCGGGGTCGCCGCAATCGAAGGCGTGCGCACACCATCACTCGTGGCCAAGGCCGTGATGGAGCAGACCGATCACCACCTCATCGTCGGAAACGGGGCGCAGATTTTTGCGCGCGGCCTCGGGTTCAAGATAGAAGACGACCTCAACACGGAGGAATCGCGCAAGCTTTGGCTGGAGTGGAAGCGGCGCATCGACCCATCGCATTACCTCGACCCGCAGAAACGCACCGAGGCGGGCAGCCGCGTCATGATGCAAATGGTGGCGGAAGGATTGATCGACCGGCAGCACATTTACGGGACGATCAATTGCGACGGCATCAACGCCAGGGGCGAGATCTGCGGCGTGACCACCACCAGCGGTCTGGCCTGGAAAATTCCGGGGCGCGTCGGTGATTCCCCGATTCTCGGCGCCGGTCTTTATGTGGATGGAGAAATCGGCGCCGCCGGCTCCACCGGGCGCGGCGAAGCGAACCTCTACAACCTTTGTTCGTTCCTGATCGTCGAGAACATGCGGCGTGGGATGCATCCGAAGGACGCGGGACTCGATGCCTGCCGGCGGATCAAGGCCAACACAATTGAAAAGCGGCTCCGCAACAGCAAGGGCAACCCGAATTTCAACATTAACTTCTATGCGTTGAATGCGAAGGGAGAGTATGCGGGAGTCTCCATGTACCCCGCGGCCAGCTACGCCGTCTGCACGGAGAAGGGACCGGAAACGCTCCCTTGTGAGCCGCTTTTGGAAGGAAAGCCGGAAGACTAAAGCGATCTCCCCGCGTACTGTGGAGCGTTGGCCGAACAACTGCAGCCAGACCGGCTTTCGCGAAGTTCTAGACGACCAGCGAAAGCCAAATTTCGAACCTCTTCTTCGGCATTTCCGCCCGCATGGCGCGCACTTCTTGAAGCTAGTCGCGTGTCTTTGCTTTTGCTAAACGAAGCCGAATGAGTGATCAGTCGGTGAACTGCATGACTGCTCTCCGGACCGCGCGTTTGAACTTGCGCCCATTTTCTGAGGACGATCTGGATGACCTGTCCGCTCTCATGGCGAACGCGGATTTCATGCGATTTTCTCTGGGTGTGTTTTCGCGCAAGCAGACCGCCGGGTTTCTCGAGAAAGTTCGGGGGCGCGATCGTGAAGGGTTACCCTCGCAATTCGCCCTGATCTTTCGTCCGGACAAAAAATTGATCGGTTACTGCGGCTTTTTTCTGCAAACAGTGGACGACGTGGAGGAGCTGGAGATCGCTTACCGACTTGATCCTTCTTATTGGGGGCAAGGCATCGCCACCGAAGCGGCGCGAGCGGTGCGCGATCACGCCTTCGATGACCTCCAACTTCCGCATGTGATTTCGCTCATCCATCCCGAGAACAACGCGTCCCGCCGCGTGGCGGAAAAAAATGGAATGATCCCCGAGAAAGAAACTATCTTCCGTGGTTTTCCCACGATCGTGTTCGGAATCAGTCGCGAGCAGCAGAGCGGCGCCTAATGGAAATCCCGCACGAAGCCACCCTGTTGCGAATCTTCATCGGCGAGAGCGACCGATACGAGCATCGGCCACTTTACGAAGCGATCATCTTGAAGGCGCGCGAGATGCGTCTGGCAGGTGCAACCGCGCTCCGGGGCCCGATCGGTTTCGGGAAATCCAGCCGGATGCACACTTCGAAAATCCTGCGGCTCTCGATGGACCTTCCCATGATCGTTGAGATCATCGACAGCGAAGAGAAGATCCAGAGTTTCCTCCCCGTGCTCGATGAAATGATCACAAGCGGATTGGTCACGATGGAAAAAGTTCGCGCGCTGCATTACCGCGGCGCGGCGAACGAATAGTTTCGCATCTCGATCAGCGTTGACCGTGGCGCTGAATAAATTCTTTCGCGAGCGCTCGATAAGCGCGGGCGCCAGTTCCATGCGGGTCGTATTCCAGAATCGATTTGCCGAAGCTCGGGGCTTCGCTCAACCGGACCGTGCGGGGAATGACCGTATCGTAAACGCGTTCGCCGAAATGATCTCGCACGTCTGCCACGACCTGTGTGCTGAGGTTCGTCCGGCCGTCGAACATCGTCATTACGATTCCCCCGAGTTCCAAACGCTCGTTCGCACCGGAATCGCGCACCTGCTCGATTACGCGAACGATCTTAACCAGGCCCTCGAGCGCAAAATATTCGCATTGAATCGGCGTGAGCAGCTCATCCGCCGCGGCCAGCGCGTTCGTCATCAAAATGCCGAGGGAAGGCGGGCAATCGAGCAGCACGAAATCGAAAGTCTCATCCGCGCGCAACGGGGCCAGCGTCTCCGCCAAACGCGTGAGGTGGTTATCCATCCGCGCGATTTCCACCTCCGCCCCGGCGAGATCCAGATCGGCGGGCACGATGAACATGCGCCGAAGCCGCGTTGGCAAGATTTTCTCAGCAATCGAGACGCCTCCGAGCAGCGACTCATACAAGCTCTCGCCTTCCAACTCCTGCATACCAAAGGAACTTGTCGCGTTTCCCTGAGGGTCCAGGTCGATCAGCAACACGCGCAATCCTTCTTCCGCGAGCGCGCAACCAAGATTCACCGCCGTCGTCGTTTTTCCGACGCCGCCCTTTTGATTCGCGATCGCGATGATCTTCATGCGCGTGGGACTATCTGAGTGCGAAGTTCAAAAGTCCGGCGCCCGTCCGGCTCCTGCCAGACCAAGTCGTCCGGATCAGGCGACATTTCGCTAACCTCCAGTTCGCCCGCTTTCGTCAACCAGCGATGAAAAATTTCAAGGAAAAGATAACTTTCGAGATCGATGAAGACGGGCTTGGTGTCCTTATCGCGACCTTCCGCTCCGCTCCGTCGAAGCGCTTGTTCGCTCGGGCGAATGTAGACATAGCGCGGCCATTCCTTTGCCGCCCGCAGACGCTCGATCGCGAGAACAAGATCGCGCGAGATGCCGGTGTAATTTCCCGGTGGGAGCTCTTCGAGCGTAACCGTCCACGAGCGGCGTTGGACGATCACACGACCACAACGCAACCGCGGCATGTGGGGCGCACGTCCGAAATGAAACGGATGAAAACCGAGCGGAATCACCCAGGCGCGCGCAAACGAGCCGAGGGATTCGTGTGCTCCACGCGTTCGCAAACAAACGTCGCCGCTTTGGTGATCGACATAAACTTCGATCTCAGCCGGCGGAATAATCCGCCATCGCGGATCGCCCCGCTGAGGCGCGACAAAACTCATCCGTTCCGGGATTGCATCGAGCATGCGCACGGTGGTGGTTGCTGTGAAGTCCGCCGCGAAAAAACCAAAATGAAAACTTGGACAGCCTTTCACCGTGCTGGCAAGCGCGCGCCCCAGCTCCGTTTTGTCCGGGCAACTCCAGTAAAAGCCATGATGCAGCAGGGCGACGGGCGGATGAAGCTCCGCTAGCGTCCATTGATATTCCCCGCGAGCCACCGCCTCGACAGACTTGCTCGCAATCTGCAGATCTGCCGAGGGATAAGTGAATTCATCGAACTTCTCGTACTGAAAATTTTGGCGCACGAAGTGGCAATCATCGGCCGTCAATTCCCATTCCGCCGCTTCGGGACGATTCAGCATGCGATCGCGGAACGCCGCCTTCACTTCCTGAAACGCCATGTGGGCAAGTCCGACCATGGCGGGACCAGTCAGCGGCATCTTCAGCATTTCGCAGTGCCGCAAAAACGCCGGGAGCGGGAGCGCGCCATTTTGCAGCGGCGCTTTTTCGAACAAAGCGCGCAACCCCGCCGCGACCCGGCTGGCGACGAACGCGTAAGTGTCTCGCCAGAGATCAATCCACGGTTCGGCCTCCGCCGCGACTTCATTGATCAGCTCTTCTCCGATCGAAAAATGGCACTCGCGAAAACATTCTTCCCCGATCGGATTGGCCGCCGAATAAAGAAATCGGTCTGAAGTCTCCCGAGCCGTGCCGAGATTCTGCAATTGCCGCCGCGCTTCATCCATGATTTCCGAGCGGGAAGCAGTTTCTTTTGCCTGAGCGAATTTAGATGGCAACGCGGCGATCGGTTGAAGCAACTCCAGCCAGCGCGCGCGGACAGGACTGTCCCTCCAGCGCAAGATATCCGAGATGAGCACGTTGAACGCGTGCGGATCGAGCGCGGGAACTTCGACTTCCCAACGGATCATGTTTTGCGCCGCAAGCTGTTCGAGCGCGTCGATCTCTTCGCCAAATGAATACGCGGGCGTAGCCCCGTCACAACGAAGGAGGATCTCAACGGTTTTCGGATCGAGCGGGGTTGTCTCGGACGTGTCTGCAAAAATAAACTGATCGCCGTCGATCCGACCATTGGGATGGAGCCGTGGCGAAAGTTCAACACGAATCTCCGGATCGGCGTTCAGCGCAGCCGCGACGCCATGCGCCGTCCAGCGCTCGAGAAAAGTTTCCCGCTCCGCTATCCCGGCCTCGGGCGTTAGCCTAATGCCGGGCATGTCTCGATTAATTGTTCCCCAGCCGCCCGGTCCAAATTCGCTCAAGGTATCGTTTTTTGCGCAAACCCGTTGCACGTAGAGAAGCAGGTGCCGCTCGCGCGCGCGCGCGCGCTTCTTTCGTGGGGGCAACCCAACGCTTTCGGAAGCGCGATCCGTCATCAGTTCGGCCAGTACTTCACGAACGCCTGCCCCAGCAAAGACGAGATAGGGTGCCAAGACCCGTCGGGTCGATTCCAAGAGCGCCACGCGCGCAACACCTAGTTCGCGCTCCAGTGTTTCCTGGAGTCGTGACTCTGCAGCTGTGACAGCGCTTACCGCCGCAGTGTAGGCGGCGGATTCGCGCGGCGGCGGATCTTCGCTGGGTGCGGGAAGACTGCCTGCTCGAACCGCCAGACGCAACGCGCGATATGCCTCTACGGAAAGTCCGTGATCGCGCCTCCGAAGCAACCGTTCCGTCTCCAATTTTGCTCTGGCAAACTCTTCCCGCCTAACGAGAAGTTCGCGCGCTGCTACCGCAGTGCCAGGCGTTCCGAGAGGGTCTAAGACGTCGAATGGCACGCCGGCCATGCGAATCAAAAAGATCGGTGCAACACGGTAACTTCCAGACACTCAAGCAACAGAACGGAACCAGCTGGCAGTGACAAGTTAAAGTAGCGGGAGTCCTTTCTCTTCTGTAGTGGCCGTCTTGACCGCCGAACAGGTCGCGCGTCCGGAAAGAATTTTCTTGAGTCGATCTACGGCGGTCATAGACCGCCGCTACAGGGATACCCCGCCGGCACCCTAATTATTCAGGAGGGGCAAGCGGATCGTGAACGTCGTGCCAATCTGCGGCGTGCTGTCCACTTTGATCGAGCCGTTGTGATCTTCGACGACTTTCTTCGTGATGTAGAGACCAAGGCCGGTGCCGCTCTTGCCTTGCTTCGTGGTGAAATAGGGATCGAAAATTTTCGCCAACTGTGCCTGCGTAATTCCGTAACCGGTATCTTCCACGCGGACGTCGACATAAAAATCCTTGCGCGTACAACTGACGGCGACGGGGCCTTTCTTGTCCACGGAAGCTTGCAGCGCGTTAATAATTACGTTTTGGATCGCGCGCATGATCTGCACGGAATCACCCAGGAGCGTGCAGGGATCATCACAGATGTCGCATTGCATCTCGACGCCGCTCTGCACGGCCATTGGGCCAACGCCCTTTACGACCTCGCGCACAATCTGGGTCACTGAGATTGGCTTGTGCGGCGAAGCCTCCACGCTTCCGTAGCTCTGCCACATCGTGAGCAGCTCCCGGCAGAGCCGCACG
>DASVJK010000102.1:0-21380 GCA_036385955.1 Chthoniobacterales bacterium
TGTGCTGTCGACTTTATCGACAAGCTTGAACGCGCTCTTTAGTTGCAGACCGGAGCGGATCGATTGCATTCGCAGATGGTCCTCTTCGTTCACCATGATGCTGAGCGTCTGGCGGCGATTCATGATGACGGCGCTGCCCACGCTTTTCGCAGCGTGCTCCCGACTAATGAGATGCCGCTCGACCAGGACTTGCTTTTCCAGCGCCGAAAGATCCTGCAACAATTCTGAAAACGAGTCCTGCATTTCCGGCAGCTCCTCGACGCGCGGTTTGATCAACTCGAGGATTTGAGTGCGCTCGGCTTTCTTGGCCCACCCAGGAAAGGCGCGTTGCCGAAGATTTCGCGCGAGCCGGACGCGGCTGCTGATCACGATTTGATGATGCGGCCCTTCGCCGCGCAACCATTCGCCGCCGGTGGCCATGACGTTGGAAAATTTCATCCCTTAAATCGCCTTCTCGTGTTCGAGCTGTTTGATCTGATCGCGCAAGGCCGCGGCGCTTTCGTAATTTTCCGCTGCGACCGCTTTTTCCAAATCTTCGGTCAAGGTGCGCATACGATCGCCCAGCTCGATCTCACGATGAGCGCGCAGGGGAAGTTTGCCCACGTGCTCGGTGCCCTTGTGCATCGCTTTGAGTAAACCTCCCAAACCTTCCGCAAACGTAACGTAACACACGCTGCAACCGAGCCGGCCGGTTTTCTTGAAATCAGTTTGGGTAAAACCGCAGACTGGACACTTTTGCGAAGGCGCTCCTTTCTCGATCTCCTCGGCGGCGCCGATGCCAAGAAGCAGATCGGCCAAAGCGAAGCCGGTCGGATCCTGCACGCCTTTTTCTTTCGAGCAGGCATCGCAGAGATTCACCTTCTGCATTTTGCCTTCGAGGATTTGCGTCAGGAAAACTGTCGCATCATTGCATTTGCAAACGTCGCACAACATCTCTGTAGATTAGACCTCGAATTGCCGGAAACATTCAACCCCGGACATCTGGGAGCACCTTCTGCGCCGACTGCGCATCCGCTCAGAGTTACACAAAAATCGGAGTGCCCGTTCCGCGTGTTAGTTCACGGAAGCGACCGATCAGTCTCGTGGTGATCGAGCCGGGCGTGCCGTTTCCGATCATGCGTCCATCCGCCTTGATCACCGAAATCAGTTCGGCAGCCGTGCCGGTGAGAAAGCATTCATCCGCAACAAAGACATCGTGACGCGTGATATCCGTCTCACTGATCTTGAGGCCAAGTTCAGCCGCGATATCGAAAACCACGGAGCGTGTGATCCCCCGCAGCGCACCCGCGCTAATCGGCGGAGTGAAGATCTGCCCGCGCTTGATGATGAAGACGTTGTCCGCCGTGCATTCGGCCACGTTTCCCGCTTCGTTCAACATGAGAGCTTCATCGGCGCCAGCGAGGTTCGCTTCAATGCGTGCCATCACGTTGTTCAGATAATTGAGCGATTTCACGGCAGGATTGAGCGCGGCAGCTCCCGTGCGCCGCGTTGCGCAGGTCACCACCGTCAAACCGGTTTCGCAGACTTCCTTCGAGTAAAGCGCGATCGTCGTTGCGATAATAATCACGCTCGGTCGCTTACAGTGCGTCGGGTTCAGGCCGAGGTTGCCCACACCGCGGGTTACGACGAGGCGGATGTAGCCTTCGTTCAAACCATTTTGCCGAATTGTTTCCAAGAGAGCTTCCGTCATCTCTCCGCGGCCGATCGGAATCTCAAGACAGATTGAGCGGGCGGAATCCCACAAGCGCTCGAGATGTTCCTCCAGCCGGAAGACGCGCCCGTTGTAAAAGCGAATTCCTTCAAAGATTCCGTCGCCATAAAGAAGACCGTGATCAAAAACGGATATTTTTGCGTCGGCTTCCGGGAAAAATTTTCCATCAATGTAAATTCGCGCTTCCTTCGTGTTGGAACTCGATGAGTTCGCATGCGTTTCGATCGCGGGCTTGACCGCGGCCTTCGGAGTTGCGCCGCTCCGTTTCGGTTCATCGATGACCATTGCACCAGCGCCAGCTGTCGAAGTTTTTGTAAGCACAGAAAAAGGTTCGGTGGTTCAGCAGGCAATTCAAGCGACAAATGGGATGGGTCTGCGTTGAACCGCCACAGCGTTGAAGCGATCTCCATGCTGCAACCCTGCAACGCTCTTCATCATTCCAACAATCCGTCCACGATCCGCAATTGCCTGTCACCGAGCTCGGCAAGCCGCGAGTCGTGCGTCACGACCAGCAAGGTTTTCTTTCGGCTCCGCGCCAGCTCCAGAAGCAAACCGATGATCGTATCACCGGTCTTCGAATCCAAATTACCGGTCGGTTCATCCGCGAAAACGATGTCGGGATCATTCGTGAGAGCACGCGCGATCGCCACGCGCTGTTGCTCACCGCCCGAGAGTTCGGCCGGCAGATGATGCAACCGTTCGGCGAGACCAACATCGCGCAAGCTGGCTTCCGCCGCCGCTCGCTTCCCCTTCCCGCTGATCATTCCTGGCAGCATGACGTTTTCCAGCGCGGTCAGTTCCGGCAGCAAGAAATATCCCTGAAACACGAATCCCATTTTCCGGTTCCGCAACTGGGCCTGGGACGAGGCGCTGCCGCTGTAGAGACGACGGCCCTCGAATTCCACTGTGCCTGATTCCGGGCGCTCCAATCCGGCGAGAGTATAAAGCAGTGTCGTTTTGCCCGCACCCGAAGCGCCGCAAAGAAACACGGCTTCGCCTCGCTCGACCGCCAGAGAGATGCCGCGCAGAACCTCGATTCGGCGTGAGCCGATCCGAAAAGATCGGCGCAGATCATTGGCCACGAGTTGCGGTTGAGTCATTGGGGCATCAGCATTGGCCGAATCGACGATTCGCGCAATCCACCTCGTCAGAAAAAAGCCGCACGATGGTCATCCATCGTGCGGCTTCTAAAGCGGGCGTACTTAGTTAACGCAGTCCGAGCGAGTCGAGCGTCGGCTCGTCAATGGCGGACGTGATCGAGAGGCCTTTGTCGCGCTGATAGTTCGCGATCGCCGCGCGCGTCGCCGGACCCATCTGACCGTCCACCGCGTTGCGGTAATAGCCAAGCCGCTGGAGCTCGGTCTGCACACTTGAGATTACCTGCCCGGGATCCAAATCATTGTAGCCATAGATCGGCTCGTCGTAATCGTACGTATTATAGCCAGAATCGTAACCGTAGGCGGGGTACCAATAACCGCCGTCCCAGAAATAATAGCCGCTGCCGAAGAGCGCGAATCTGGTGAAGTGGCTCCTCCACCAATTGCGGTCGTGATGATCGCGATGATGCCGGCGGCGCGCTTCCGCCCAACTATTGCTGTTCAAGGTCCGGTTCTTCCAGTTCTTTTTCTGCAGCGTGGTGTTCTGATTATTCTTGTTCTGCCAGTTTTTGTTCTGCCAATTCTTGTTCCGCACGCTGGTATCCGCTTGGACAGTCGTAGTCGTGGGCGGTTTCTTCCTAAAGGTCACGTTATCTACCTTTGTGTGAATGCGCGCCGTGGACTGCACTTTCGGATGGTATTGATTTGCCTGCACGGTGTTCCTATTGATGTGCGGACCAGCCGGCGTCACATGTCGGGTGGTTTGCGTGACCTTAGTGCGATTCTTCTGCGCTTTAATCTTGTCCTGGTTCTCAGCGTTGACGACCTGCGCCAGCGCGATGCTGAAAGAGACAGCTAAAAGAAGGAATGTTTTCATAGTTTTTTGTTCGAAGGGTTAGACCTCCGGTCTCGCTCATTTATTCAACGGGGATAATAACAATGCGGAACTCGCAAGCATTTTGGTTCCGTCGTAGCCACGGGCCTGTCGGCCGTGTCGCACGCCCCGCAGGGGGCGGCTACCGCTCCTCCGGAGCTTCCTCTTCAATCCGGGGCCGCCATCGCTGCTGGCGCATCGCTTCGAACAAGACAATCGCGACGGCGGTGGCGAGATTAAGGCTGCGCGTCCCTTGCATGGGGATCGTGAGCAACTGTTTGGGGTTGGCCGCCAGCAACGCTTCGGGCAGACCCTTCGTTTCGCGGCCGAAAACGAGAAAATCTCCGGGACGAAAGCAAACGTCATAGTATGCGCGGTCCGATTTTGTCGTGAGAAAAAATGAACGTGCGTCGGGCCCGTGCGCTTGCCGCAGGCCCTCAAAAGAATCCCAGAGCCCCACGTCCACTTCCTTCCAATAATCGAGTCCGGCCCTTTTGAGTTCGCGATCGTCGGTCGAGAACCCAAGCGGCTTCACCAGATGGAGCGTAGAACCGGTCGCGAGACAAAGACGGCCGATGTTGCCGGTATTCGGCGGAATCTCCGGTTCGATCAGGACGACGTTGAACATAGGTGGATCGCGCGCTCCGTCGCGCGATGCTTATTAATGCGGCTTCGCCGCCAATTCTCAGATCGAGCGCGGAGCGCTCGATCCACCTACTTGATCTTGCCCGCGACGAATTTCTCCAGCTTCACGATATCGGCGGAAAACTTGCGGATACCTTCGGAAGTCTTCTCGGTCGCCATCGCGTTGTCGTTGAACAAGTATCGGAATTTTTTCTCGTCCATCTCGAGGCGTTCCACGTTGGCACTCTTCGCCTTTTCGGGATCGAGCTTGCGCTCGACCGGCTCAGAGGACGCAGCCAATTTTTCCAACAGGTCCGGGCTGATCGTGAGCAGATCGCAACCCGCAAGTTCCAGAATCTGGCTCAGATTGCGGAAGCTGGCCCCCATCACTTCGGTCTTGTGTCCGAACTTCTTGTAGTAGGTGTAAATCTCCTGGACCGACAGAACGCCCGGGTCTTCCGCCCCGGAATAATCCCGTTTGTTCGCCGCCTTATACCAATCGTAAATCCGGCCGACGAAAGGTGAGATGAGTTCGATGCCGGCCTCCGCGCACAAGACGGCTTGCGGCAGCGAAAACATCAGCGTGAGGTTGCAATTGATCCCTTCCTTCTCCAAAACCTCGCCTGCCTTGATCCCTTCCCAGGTCGATGCAATTTTTATCAGCACCCGCTGCCGATCAATTCCCCGCTCCTCGTACAATTTGATCAGCTGGCGTCCCTTGTCGATCGAGCCGTCGGTATCGAACGAGAGGCGCGCGTCGGTTTCAGTGGAAACACGCCCAGGCACAATCTTCAAAATCTCGCAGCCAAACTTGACCAGGAGATGATCGATCACATCGTCGATCTGCGCCGCTCCCGATAAACCTGAATTCTTTCGCTCCGCGAGAACTTCATCCAGGAGGTGAAAATACTGCTCCTTCTGGGTCGCCGCATAGATCAGGCTTGGATTCGTAGTCGCATCACGCGGCTTGAACTCCTTGATGCTTTGGAAGTCGCCGGTATCGGCTACGACGATCGTGAATTTTTTCAGCTGCTCGAGCTGGCTCAGCTGGGTTCCGGTTTTCTGAGATTCGACAGTGGCGGTAGTCATGGAATTAGCTCCTGAGGTCAACCGAAGCGGATCGGCTCGGGTTTCGATAGAGCGTAATCGGCGGCGGCACGCTCGACAATATTAAACTTTCCCGAACGCCGCACAGTGCCAATCAGGGCAACTCGTAAACTTCGACTAGTGCGTTGCCGGAGGTATTGTTTTTGCCGCGCACAATAGCGGTATAACTCCCTGGCCAAAGCGAAAGGATCACTGCCGATTCACGGTCGTCTCCGGGGGCAAGTCCCGTCGATATGATTTCTGCCTCTTGTTGAGAACGCCAGTCGTCATTCTCCATAATCGATCCATCCTGGTCGAATACTTCGACTGTCGTATCGGACAGAACATTGGGAACTCCGAAAGCGGCCAGACTTGGCCCGATCCCCCTGACAAGGATGCGCTGCTCGCGGTCACCTCGGACAATGAACCCCGCGATCATAACGTTGTCACCGGTTCCCACCGGACCGCGGGTCGAGATGTTGACCAGTCCGTGAGTGTAATCGGTGTCGATGTTGTAAACCTCGACCAAACAGTTGCCGGTGGCCCCGTTCTTACCGCGAACCACCGCGGTGTAGTTGCCCTCCCCGAGAGTTGCGATGACAACACTGTCGAGGCAAAGAGAGCCTCCGTAAGGGGGACTTAGGCCGCGCCCTCCAATCTCGTTTCGCTCCGAATACGGCAGATCGGTAAAGTCATCGTTAAATGCAATGCGTTGGCCGCTCCCGTCAAAAAGTTCAAGAACCGGGTCGTTCAGGACATCCAAAGGGTACCCAAGATATGCCAGCGCAGGCCCTAAGCCGCGGACAACGATCCGTTTCGCGCCGCCCTGAATGATGAAGCCACCGATGAGCACGTCATCCCCTGTTCCACTGCGGAGGCGAGTAGATACGTTAACGAATCGCGTCTGCAAGCCAGCCGGCGCTCCTGAAGTCGGGATCGCGAGGAAGGGTTCGGACGGCCCGCCGTGCAGCCATCCTTGGCCGATGATCCATCCGGCATCGTTGATACCCGTTGCGTCGCTTACCACCCACCCATCGCCAGTGCCATCAAACAACGTGTTCAAGTCGTACATCGCTCCGCTGTGGTAGAGAAACGCATGCTGTGCGAATGCCTGACCCGGCACCTGCTCCGGAGTGGTGTAAAAGCCCACCACCCCATCACTGTTATTCATGGCGTTCGCAATGCTGCCCATCGTGTTGAAGGTGTCGACATCTGACAGCAGGCCGTTCTTGAAGAGAAATGCATGCGTCTCAAACACGGTATCGGGGGAGTAAGGCATGTTCGAATATCCCGCAACGTTTCCCGAAGCATTTAACGCAACACAGTAAGCGTATTGTCCTCCCAAGTTTGGAATAATGGTCATTTCACCATTGGAGGAGAGCCGAAAAGGATGCTCCAAATTACCATCTGCGGACACCTTCCCCGCAATTTCCCCGAGGTCGTTGATTGCGGAGGCTGTGATATAAGGATAGCCGAAGTTACCCAGGTCGAAAGTTTGATGGGTCGCTGTGTCGTATCGATAGATACCCACGCGATTAGTCAGCGGATAGGAGCGGTAGCTTCCCACGATGGAACCGCTAGCGTTGACTCCAGGTGCGGTGGCATACAAAGACGGTTCCGGAAGCAGCCGTAACCCTTCCGGGAAAGCATAAGCCCATGTCAGCCAAGGGTACACTACCTCCACGGCGGTTACGCCGTTGTCGTTGACCGCATTCGCACGGCTGGAATAGGTACTAACCGGGTATGTAGTTACAATACCGTCGCGAAAAGTAGCCGCCATCGGCAGACCGTTAGATTCTGAAACGGATCCGGCAATGATCCCAGAATTACTGATCCCTAAAACCTCGGCCAACCTGCCGCCGGATAAGCCCTTCAGGCTTATCACCGAATACGCCGGAGGCGGTTGAAGAGGTGGATCCGCATCCGCCGTCGCGATCAAAGCGGATCCGGAGGGCGGCGCAGTTCCGACAGCCACAAAACGGCTCACACCATCGAAAACGACACTCCGCAATTCTTCACCTGCTGTCGCAGAATATCCTCTCGGCACCCAAAACTCGCCGCGGATTGACGTCCAAGCTCCCCCTTTGCTGTCAACCGCCACGAACACCCCCGCCCCATAGCAGGCCACACGGAAGACAGGGGAAAAATTCGACGCTGGCAGATACCGGTCCAGGGGCGCCTCGCTCCGTAGAAAAGTATGACCAGCGTCGATCGAGAATTGGGGGTAAAAACCCACAATCGCCACTTTGCTCACCCCGTCCGTCGCAGCGGCATTCCCGCCAGCCCAGCCTGGTCGTTTCCATGAAACTCCGTCTGACGAGGCGTAGTAGTTCGAATTGGCATCGCACCCGTAAAATTTCCCAAGAAAGTAGGTAAGCGACTTGAGCTCGGCATCGAGCGCAAAAGGAGCTGGATGATGAGCCGGAATGATGGTCCGAAAGGAGATTCCGTCCGTGGACGCCATCAACTCGCTAGTGTAGTAAGAACCGATTGAGCCAGCTGCCATAAAACGCCCCCCGCCAAACACGATCGCCTCGAACGCTCCCGTATCCGTCGGCGCGCCGTTGGAGTCAGTTACGGTAACGGGTGTCCAATTGATCCCATCTGGCGACGTGAGACCGGGAATGTCACGATTGGCACGCGTCGCCACAAAGCGCCCGTTGCCAAAGGCGACTGCAAGCAATCGATCGGTCGTGCCGCTGACCCGCGGTGTCCAAACATTCCCATTAGGCGAAGTAACGATCACGCCGTTGTCTCCGACCGCGACGAAGAGGCCGTTACCAAAAGTGACGGCGTTGAGCGAAGAAGTGGTATTACTGGATTTGACCTGCCAGTGGCTCTGGGCTCGAACTCCTGTTGGGAACGCGCCAACCAAGAGCAACGTCATTGCCACGAACCGCCCGAGGCAATAACCGCCAGGGAGTGGGCCAGGTTGAAAAAACATCCGGCGGACTTTGCTAATCCGGGTTGACCTCAAGATTCTGAACGTTCGCTCCCGCCAAGACTGCAGCGACAACATGACGAGTCGACAGATTGGGGGATGCATGGAGCACGATAGTAACGGGCAACACGCAGGAATCGAGCAGATTTTTCGCGGTTCTTCCGACCGCTAGTTCGTCCAACTACCTCACGCGGAAACTGGCCGGTGCTCTCCGGCAGAACGTCTCGAACCGAGCGCGTGGCGGACGAAGTTGTTGCCGATCTCCCACATTGGTCCTGGGAATTTTCGGCATTCGGTCAGCACGTCGTCGAGTGCGCTCACGAACATCTCCACTTCCTTCTCTCCAATAATCAGAGGTGGCAGAATTTTCACGACGTCCATCGCATGCCCGGCGACCTGGGTGAGAATGCGATGTTTGCTCAGCATCTGGGTCACGACCATCTGCGCGAAGAGGACTTTGTCGACTTTGTGCAGGAGCTTCCAACCCATCTTCAGTTTGAATTCGGTCGGCTCGTGGAACTCGATCGCGATGATCAGCCCTTTGCCGCGCACTTCCTTGATGAAGGAATGTTTCGACCGCAACGCATCGATCCGTTCCAGCAAGAGCGCACCCATGCGCGCGGAATTCTCGACGAGTTTCTCGTCGTCGATCACTTCAAGAGCGGCCAAGCCGCAAGCCATTGCAAGATTATTGCGGCCGAACGTGGTCGAGTGCACCACGCACCTGTCCATTCGACTGAAGGTCTTCTGATAAATTTCACGCCGCGTAACGATCGCACCGCACGGCACGTAACCGCCGCTTAAGCTCTTCGCGAGCGTGATGATGTCCGGCTTAAGGTCCCAATGTTCGAACCCGAACATCTTGCCGGTACGTCCGAGGCCGGTCTGGATTTCGTCGCAGATAAACATCGTCCCGTGTTTCCGGCAAAGCTCCTGCGCGCGCTGGAAAAAATCGGTCTTCGGCGATTTGCAGCCTTTACCCTGCACCGGCTCGATCACGAAAGCCGCCACATCGCGCTTCGACAACTCGCGCTCGAGCGCCTCGATATCATCGAGCGCCACGCGTGTCTCGAAACCTTCCATGAGCGGCCCGAAACCTTCCGTGAAACTTTCGCAACCCATCAATGAGAGCGAACCGAGACTGAGCCCATGAAACGCGCTCTCGAGCGAGATCACCCGTTTCCGCTGCGTGGCCGCGCGCGCAAATTTCAGCGCGCCTTCCATCGCTTCAGTGCCGGAGTTACAGAAGAAGACTGCGTCGAGATGCGGTGGCGTTCGCTTCGTAATCGCTTCCGCAAGCAACCCGCTCAAGAGCGAGCAATCCATCTGGACCATGTTCGGAAGATCGAGATCGAGCACGTCGCGGATCGCCTGCTTCACCACCGGATGATTGCGGCCGATATTGAAAACGGAATAGCCGCTCAGAAAATCGAGATAGGCGGCGTTATCCATGTCGTAGAGATACGCGCCCTCGGCTCGGGCATAGACCTTGTCGAATCCGATCACACGCTGCGCCGCAACGAGCGTGCGGTTGATGTGCTGCTCGTGTAGTTGATAATTTTCGCCGAGCCGGGCGGCGACAATTTCTCTCAAGTCAAAAGCCACGCGCAATGTTCTGCGATTTACGACCGAAACGCAACTTACGGCCTCCAGTCGCGATGCGCTTCGAACGCGCCAACGCGGAGACTGGTTTTGCCTGTGCCGTTGCGCTCGAGTTGCTCATAAAGCCATTGAAACCATTCCCAACCTTTCTGGGAACCGCTCCGACCACGATCGTGTGCGACATAGTTCTTCATTTTGCGCCACGTCACGCGCACAATGCCGCCCATCATGTCGTCCACCATCGAGAGCGGAACCATTCGCGCGTAAACGGCGTAACCCACCGCTTCCAGAATCAGTCCGATTGAATGGAAGGCGTCGAGCAGCTTTTCGTTTCCTTCGAGAATTTCAGGCGCGACGTTGTCCGGGACGGAATCAACCAGCACGGCGGAGCGCAGCCACTCGCTCGTCAACATCGTGTGGAGCAATTCGAAGGCGGCTCGTTCTTCGCGCTCGCGCCGAAAATGACGCACTTCGAACCAGCCGAAGATGACGCCGGTGAGGACGGTGATCGCCGTCGCCACGTTCGCGATGGTGCTGACATCCATCCCAGAAGTTTGTCCAACTGCCCGCAAAAGAAAAGCCGCAGGATTCGGATGACATACTTTGACCCTCGTAAACGTGGCTCTATTTGAAGGAATTCGGCATTTGAGCGATCGACTCCGAAAGTTTTCGCGAGTTGAGCGACTGGTCACATCGGCTAACGTGCGCAGCAGATGCCTGCCACTGCCGATCCCGCCATCACACCTGAGTTGGTCTCGAAACACGGTCTAACGCCGGAGGAATTCGAGCGCATCAAAAAAATCCTCGGGCGCGAACCGAACTTCACTGAGCTCGGCATTTTCTCGGTGATGTGGAGCGAGCACTGCTCGTACAAAAACTCCCGGCGTGAGTTGAAAAAATTTCCCACGAGCGGGCCGAACATTCTCGTCAAAGCCGGCGAAGAAAATGCGGGCGTCGTGGATATCGGTGATGGTTGGGCGGTGGCATTCAAGATCGAGAGCCACAACCACCCAAGCGCAATCGAGCCTTTCCAAGGCGCGGCCACCGGTGTCGGTGGAATCATTCGCGATATCTTCACGATGGGCGCACGGCCAGAGTTTCTTCTCAACTCATTGCGCTTCGGCCCAATCACCGAATCGCGGAAACCGGAAACCGGAAACCGGAAACAAGACCTTTCCGCGATCCGAAATCCGAAATCCGAAATCAAGAACAACCGCCGGCTCTTCACCGGCGTGATTTCCGGCATCGCGCATTACGGCAACTGCATCGGTGTTCCGACCATTGGCGGCGAGATCTACTTCGACGAGAGCTTCGAGGGAAATCCGCTCGTAAATGTTTTTTGTCTCGGCGTTTTGCGGCATGAACAACTCGCTCGCGGCGCCGCGAGCGGCATCGGCAATCCGGTCTTCTATGTCGGCGCTGAAACGGGCCGCGACGGTTTGGCAGGCGCGGCCTTTGCTTCACGCGAACTGACGGAGGAATCCCGCGAAGATCGGCCGGCAGTGCAAGTCGGCGATCCATTCAAGGAGAAGTTGCTCCTGGAAGCTTGCCTGGAATTGCTGGCAACCGACGCGGTCGCGGGCATTCAGGATATGGGAGCGGCGGGACTCACCTGCTCCACTTGTGAAACAGCGAGTCGCGGCGGCACCGGCGTCGAGATCGATCTCGCAAAGGTCCCCAAACGCGAGCCGGGCATGACGCCGTATGAGATTTTGCTCAGCGAATCGCAGGAGCGGATGCTCATCATCGCAAAGCGCGGTCGCGAAGAAGTCGTGCGTCAAGTCTTTGAAAAATGGGACGTGCCCTGCGCGGAAATCGGTCGCGTAACCGATGACGGCATGATGCGCGTGCGCAACAACGGAACACTCGCCGCGGAAATTCCCGCGAAGCCGCTGGCAGATGAAGCGCCACTTTATTCCCGCGAAGCGGTTGCGCCGCCGCCCACCCCGCCGATCGATTTGGCGAGTATTCCCGCGATCGACAATCACGAAGCGCTGCGGCAGTTATTGCGCGATCCAACGATCGCTTCAAAGAACTGGGTCTACCGTCAATACGATCACATGGTGCGCACCGGCACCGTCGTATTGCCCGGCTCTGACGCCGCGGTCTTCCGAGTCCGCGCAGCGAACAAGATTTTGGCCGCGACCACGGACTGCAATTCGCTCTATTGCCGGCTCGATCCCCGCGAAGGCGGCCGGATCGCCGTCGCGGAAGCCGCGCGAAATCTGACCTGCTCTGGCGCGACCCCCATCGCGGTGACGGACAATTTGAATTTCGGCAATCCCTACAAACCGGAGAATTTCTGGCAGTTGCGCGAAGCCGTGGAGGGTTTGTCCGAAACATGCCGCGCCTTCGGCACTCCGGTCGTCGGCGGGAATGTCTCTCTATATAATGAGAGCCCTGCCGGCGTCGTCGATCCGACTCCGACCGTGGCGATGGTCGGCCTGATTGAAGACGAACGGCACATCACAACGCAGTTTTTCAAGAACGCCGGGGACGTGATCATCCTCGTCGGCGAAATCGGGGATGAAATGGGCGCCAGCCATTTCCTGAAAGTCTGCCATGGTCGCAAAGAAGGCCTGCCGCCCCGGCTCGACATTGCGCGCGAATTGGCCGTGCAAAACTCCGTGCGGGAGCTGATCCGTGCGGGCCTCGTGAAAAGCGCGCATGATTGTTCAGAGGGAGGCCTGGCCGTCGCGCTTGCCGAGTCCTGTTTCAATCCGCACGGCCTTCTCGGGGCCGAAATCGATCTTCAGGCTGCAGCAATGTCTACAGCCCAGACGCTCTTCAACGAATCGCAATCGCGAATCGTAATTTCGTGCGCACCGAATGACGCGGAAAAAGCGGTATCCATGATGCGATCGAAAAGTATTCCGCACAGCATGCTCGGCCAGGTAGTGAACAAAACGCTTCGGATTAAGGATCCCGGATCCGAGCTATCGTGGCCAATCGTCGATCTTTATGACGATTGGTTTAACGCCATTCGCCGCGCCGTCGAGGCCGAGACGGAACCGGTGCCGAGCTTGTAATCAATTGTCGCGATTGATTCGCGATTCGATTAGCGGATGCTTGCTCACGATGTCGTTTGAATCGGCAGTGGATATCGAACACCCAACACTTGCGTTTCCCCAGCACGAGTGCGGGATCTTCGCGGTCTTCGGCCATCCGAATGCCGCGGTGCTGACTTACTATGGCCTCTTCGCGCTTCAGCATCGCGGGCAGGAGAGCGCGGGCATCGTGACGAGCAAAGGGCCTGGTTCCACCTTCCAACTTCATCGAGACATGGGCCTGGTCTCACAGGTTTTCGGCGCCGATGAGCTGGGACGCTTGAAGGGCACCCGCGCGGTCGGGCACGCGCGTTATTCCACCACCGGCTCGAGCACACTGAAAAACGCGCAGCCGTTCGTGGTCGATTGTTTCCGCGGCCAGATCGCGGTGGCACACAACGGCAATCTGATTAATGCCGCCGTGCTGCGCGATGAGTTGGAGAGCAAAGGTTCTATTTTTCAAACGACGGCCGACAGCGAAATCATTCCGCATCTCCTCGCGCAACCGTCGAAAAATGGCGCGAGCCCGCTGAGCGTCCTGCGGCGCCTCGAGGGCGCCTTCAGCCTCATCATCATGAGCGAGAGTGAGATTATCGGAGTGCGCGACCCGTTCGGCTTCCGGCCCCTCGTTCTTGGCAAACTCGACGGCGCTTACATCCTTGCGTCTGAAACCTGCGCCTTCGATCTCGTGCACGCGGAATTCATTCGCGAAGTGGAGCCTGGCGAAGTCGTCATCATCAGCGAAGACGGAATCCGGTCCGAACGGCCGTTCCCACCCGAAGACCAGGCTTTCTGCATGTTCGAGTACGTTTATTTTTCCCGGCCGGACAGCATCATGGGTGGTATCAACGTCGCGAAGGTCCGCACCGAAATGGGACGCGAACTGGCGAGAAAGTTTCCCGTCGAAGCGGACATCGTCGTGCCGGTTCCGGATTCAGGAAACTATGCGGCGCTTGGATTCGCGCATGAGCTAAATATTCCTTACGAACACGCTTTCGTGCGCAATCACTACATCGGGCGCACGTTTCTCCAACCGAGCCAGCTCATTCGCGATTTCGATGTGCGCGTAAAGTTGAATTTGATCAAGGAAGCGGTGGAGGGGAAACGAGTCGTGGTCGTCGACGATTCGATCGTGCGGGGGACGACGGCGCGGGCGCGCGTTGTGAATTTGCGTGAAGCGGGCGCGAAGGAGGTACACATGCGGGTGAGCTGCCCGCCGCATCGTTTTGCCTGCCACTACGGAATCGATTTCCCCGATCCGGAAAAATTGATCGCCAACCAGATGCCGATGGATGAAATCTGCAAATATCTCGGGGTGGACAGCCTTGGTTATCTTGATGTGGAAGGAATGGTGCGCGCGACCGGACAACCGGTAAATCAGTTTTGCCTCGCGTGTTTCACCGGCAACTATCCCCTCCCCGTTGATCCCGAACTCGACAAATACATCATGGAAAAACGCGAAGGCCGTTCGAAAGCTCTCGCGGCCGAGGGGGCGCACCCAACATTGTTTGCGGATTTGAAATAAAAGTTCGATCCACAGATTACGCCGATTGACACAGATTTTTCCTGCGACCTACTCTGCGAAAATCTGTGAAATCTGCGGACCAAAAAAACAAGGCTTACGCACTCGCCGGTGTCGACGTCGACCTCGGCAATTTCGTGAAGCGCCGCATTCAATCCCGTGTAAAAAGCACGCACGGTCCCGAAGTTCTTGGGAAAATCGGCGGCTTCGGCGGGCTCTTCGCGCCGGACTTTTCCGGCATGCGCGAGCCTGTGCTGGTCGCGAGCGTCGATGGCGTCGGAACAAAATTAAAGGTCGCGTTTGCTTTGAATCGGCACGACACCGTCGGCGCCGATCTCGTGAACCATTGCATAAACGACATCGCTGTTCTTGGCGCGCGTCCGCTTTTTTTTCTCGACTACATCGGAGCGGAAAAGTTGGAGCCGCGCGTCTTCGGCCAGCTGCTTTCCGGCTTTGCCAAAGCGTGCCGTCTGGCGGGTTGCGCTCTCATCGGCGGTGAAACCGCGCAGATGCCCGGCATGTATCGCAAAGGCGAGTACGACCTCGTCGGCTGCATCGTCGGCGTGGTCGATCGCGCGGAGATGATAGATGGCCATAGGATAAAACAGCGCGACGTCATCCTCGGGCTTCCCTCAAACGGGTTGCACACGAACGGATACTCCCTCGCGCGCCAGATCCTTTTTGAGAAGATGCGGCTCAAGCCGGCATCAACAATCGAAGGCATTAGGCATTCGTTAGGCGAGGAGCTCCTGCGTGTGCACAAAAACTATCAGCCGCTGCTTGCGAAAATTCCCGCCGGGATGATTCACGGTCTTGCTCACATCACGGGCGGCGGACTAATCGATAACCTACCGCGTGTGTTGCCGAAAAATTGCGACGCGGCAATCAATACAAAGAGCTGGCGCGTGCCGCCCATCTTCGACGTGCTGCAACGGAAGGGGAAAGTTGATCGCACGGAAATGTATCAAGTCTTCAACATGGGCATCGGCATGGTGGCGATTGTCTCAGCCGCGAACGCAGATGCGGTGTCGCGTCAGTTAAGAGCGAAGCAGATCGGTCGAATCGTCGCGGGTTGCGGAACCACTCGAATCGATTTCTAACAAGTGGAGGGAGGTGCTCCGGCGCGTCCCATAGATCCTGTGAACGCGACAGAGCGCGTCCCTCCAGGAGCGGGATGACATTTCGAGAAGCCGGTTCTAATTTCCTCACGATGGAAAGACGGCAGCTCGGCAAAACGGACATGCAGGTTTCTGTGCTCGGCTTCGGGGGCTCCGAAATCGGCTACGAATACGCATCCGAAGCGACCGTCGCGAAATTGCTGAACAGCGCGCTCGATGCCGGCCTGAATGTCATCGACACTGCCGAGTGCTACGAAGGCAGTGAAGAACTTATCGGCAAAACGGTCAGCAATCGCCGCAAAGACTTTTACCTTTTCACGAAATGCGGACACCCACGCGGCATCGGCAGCGAGGATTGGTCGACTCCTTCTCTCCTCGAAAGCATCGAGCGCAGCTTGCGGCGTCTAAAAACCGATCGCCTTGATTTGATTCAATTGCATAGCTGCTCGGAATCTATCTTGCGAAAAGGCGACGCCATCAAAGCCCTGCAATCCGCGCGGAAGAAGGGCTACTCGCGCTATATAGGATACAGTGGGGATAGTCTCGCGGCGAAATTCGCGGTGGAATGTGGGGCGTTCGATATCCTGCAAACCTCAATCAACATCGCGGACCTGGAGCCGCTCGAGCTCACGCTGCCGCTCGCGCGCGAAAAACAGATGGGCGTCATCGCAAAGCGCCCGATCGCGAATGCCGCCTGGAAAGAACAGCACAAGCCAATCGATTCTTATCATCACGTCTATTGGGACCGGCTGAGCAAACTCCGTTATGACTTCATTCGACAACGTCCGCTGGAGGAATCGATCGCACACGCCTTGCGCTTCACGCTCAGCGTTCCGGGCGTCCATACCGCCATTGTCGGCACAACCAAACCTGGGCGCTGGCTTCAGAACGCAAAAATGATCGAGGCCAGCCTGCTGAGCGAGAGCGAATTCGAAGCGATCCGCGAGCGCTGGGACGACGTACGGCCGAGGACCTGGATCGGCCAGACATGAGACAACCCAAGCTCAGGGCCGCGGCTACAGCCAGCATCTAGCCGGGCGGTTGATCCCCTATAAAGCAATCAACGCGAGCCCTCGCAAAGGAAGGCTCGCGTCAATGCAAAGCGGAATTAAAAGACTGAGTGTCCGCGTCCGACTATTTCCTGGCAGCCCTTCGTCTCGCCGCCCATCTCGCCTTCATCGCGTCAGAAAGTTTCTTTCTGCCCGCGGCAGTAAGGCCGCCCTTTTTCTTGGCCGGCGCTTTGGCTGGCGCAGTTCCCTTCCGTTGAGCCCACCGTGCTCGTGCTGCGGCCGCGAGCTTCGCGCGGGTCGCGGCCGACATCGGCTTGCGCTTGCGGGATCCCCTGCTTGAGGTAGGAGCGCTCGAAGCGCTTGAGCCACCACTCGCGAAGAGTGAGGACAACCGGCGTTCGAGCGAGTTGATCTGTTGCCTTATTGAAAGAGCTTCCGTTAGTTTTGTAAGAGACAAGTCCATAGGCTCCTAGATAGCTCAGCTAAAAATAACTGCAAGCAAAATACTACAGTAACTTAAGGCGACCAAATATAGTTACTTGATCGACGTAGAAGAAGCCTCGGAAAATAAAAGTAGGCGCGACGGCTTTGCCTTGGATATAGTGCGCCAGACTTGGGCGGTTAGCTCAGTGGTAGAGCGGCTGGTTTACACCCAGTAGGTCGGGGGTTCGAAACCCTCACCGCCCATTTTTTCGCCGGCCGAGGCGCAGCCACCGCGGAAACCCAGGAGTTGTGGAATGAAGGCCTCGAATAATAAGGCTCACCTAAATGTTTTGTCCGCGACCTAAACGCGCAGACTTTCTGGCGAAACAGGTTGGATCTCCGGTGGCTCCCACAGTTCGATGCGGTTTTCTTCCGGATCCATCGCCCAACCGAAGTAACCGAACTCCGATCTTTCTGTCCGCTCATCCACCCTTACTCCCTCGCGTCGAAGTTGCGCGAGTAATGCGTCAAGATCGACCACTCGAAAATTGATCATGAATGGCTTCTCGCTTGGAGCGAAATAGTCCGTATCGGCAGGGAAAGGTGACCAAACCGTGTAAACCTGTCGTTTGGAACCCTCGACAGACGCCTCGTTCTCACGAAACGTGACGCCGCCAAATTCTTCCACATTCAGCCCGAGATGTTTCCGATACCATTCCCCGAGCTTTTCGGGATCGTTCGATTGAAGAAAATTCCGCCGATACCGGTGATGTGTTTCATACATTATGAGGCAAGTCATTTCGTTGGCAGACGCCGTTCACGGTCCTTTCTAACTGTGGTAACAATTGCTGACTCACGATTCGAATTAGCATCATTTGCATCAGGTATGGAATTGAATTCGAAGAGAGTCCACACCGGGGTCGATCAGGTCTGAACGAGTTGCGCCTCCCGCTCGCGCGTCAGCGCGCTTTGTTTCCGACCCAGCCACAAACTGAGGCCGCACCACAGTGCCGCGAGTGGCGCCGCGACAAATGAAATGCCGGGGAGTCCGAGGCCTAACCAGACAAGCAATGGATATGACCATGCGCCGATTTGATCGCCGGCGCGGTAGACAAACGTGTCAATGGAGCTCTTGGCTTTGTATTTGTCCTCGCGCCGCAGGACGGTGAAAAGGACTTCGCGCGCGGGCCGGGACACGGCGAAGTTGAAGATGAAGCCGAGCGCGCGCAACTCGTTCGGCTTTACGTCAACGGCCTTTTTGAAGAGTTGTGTCAGCAACTTTTCATCTTGTAGCCACCTTGTGGGCCGTCATCGCACACTTGGTAGGGGCGGTTCACCGAACCGCCTGCGGGCGATTGGGTCAATCGCCCCTCCCTGAATTCGGCGCAAGGTCAGCTACGCGGGCCGTTTATGCCAGGCGGCGAGCACTTCTGCCTCGCGTTCCAGTGAAAGGCCGGCTTTCAACTTTGCCTGCCGCTCGGCCGGTTGCGATTTGAACGACGCGAGCGTGTCGCGCGCTGTCTCAGCCAAGGGGCGGAACGTAAGACCTTTCGCCAGTGCGCGCTGGATGCTTATACGCCCCATCCCGCCTTCCTCGCCGCGTGGCGGAACCCAAACGGGCATGTCCGACCATGGCTCGACTTTCTGAGCTTCGAGAAAATCGGTGTTTACCCACGTGAAGTTCGCCTTGGATTTGTTGGCGGCCTTGATCCCTTCGAGCATCGCGCCGACACCGAGCGTCTTGTCCGGTCCGACCGCGTTGTAGATGCCGGTTTGGCGTTGCTCCACCATGCGAATGACCCATTCCGCCAAATCGCGCCCATCGATGAATTGCACCGGATCGCTCGGGTCGCCCGGCGCCAACACCTCGCCGCCGCGATCGATGCGAACCGGCCAATAGGTGAAGCGGTCGGTCTCATCGCGCGGCCCCACGATCAAACCAGGCCGGATGATCAGCGTCTGTTTTGGAAACCATTTTTCGGCCTCCTGTTCGGAGAGCGCCTTAAGCGGTCCGTAGAGCACATATTTCGACGCGATGATGCTCTCGCGTGATTCTTTCATGGCGTCCGGGCCATTGTATTTCGCGAGTGGCGCGCTCTCGTCCGTGCCCGGCTTGCTGGTGTCCGCGTAAACCGAAATCGTGGAGATGAAAACGTAACGATCAACGTTGCCTTTGAGAATCTGCGCCGCGTCGCGCACCCACGCGGGCGCCGAAGCTGGATTATCGATCACGACATCCCACTTCCTGTCTTTCAACGCATCGAGCTGCCCATTGCGATCGCCGATCAGTTGCTCGACTTCCTTGGGCAGTTCGCCCGGATGTGTCTTGCCCCGGTTGAAAACCGTGATCTTATGTCCGCGGTTAAGCGCGTAGCGGACTTGAAACGGCCCGGTAAATCCCGTGCCGCCAAGAATCAAAATGCGCAACAGTCTTGTCGCTTTTTCTTCCGCGCTGACGTTCGGTCGAAGTCCCAACCCTATTGCTCCCCCGACGACAGCCGAGAGCTTGATGAAGTTTCTTCTGGTGGTCGATGGCATTGGAAGTCGCAGCATGATCGCCGTTTTCTCGTAGTGCAACCGAACTGTTCTGCGCCAGACATGTCCGCTCGCCTTTGTGATTGACGCGGCCACGTTCGACGCGCTGGAATCATCGCCATGGCAAATCTAACTGGTGGATTGATCAGCGGTTTGATTTTCGGCGCGGTCGTTGTGGGGATGATGCTCCCCATGCAATTCCCGGATAAAACAACGGCCTTGATCGCAGCTTTCATCGCCCGATTTGGATTGGGCCTCGTCATCGGTTGCGTTCAATTGCCCTGGCCGGGGTGGCTGATCGGACTGGTCTTCGGACTCCTCTTGAGCGTTCCTGACGCGTTGATTACCAAGGCTTACGCTCCGATTATCATTGTCGGCGCTGTGGGAGGTCTAGTCATTGGTGGTGTCCTCCATGGCTGGAAATAGACCCTTGCTCGCGATGCGCGCGGTCACAGGTTTGGTCGTCGCACTGCTTCTTACATCTTGCGGCGGCAACCATCATTTCCGCGCTACTAACGCGGCTGAGACGGCCTCCACGCCGCCTTACCTCGAACTGCGCTCTGAGCGTTCCGTCGGAACGCTCCACTTCCCTCGAGGTGTCTATGTTCTCGATGCTGTCGACGATAAAGGATATTACTACCGGGCACCGCGAAAAATCGTTCAGCATTCATTTTCTGGCGGCTTGCAGCACGACGGCGGAATTTTCGTGGCAAAACGAGATCAGAGAAAACTGCGGGGCTACGTGATCTTGCCGAGTGGACTAACTCACGTCGGGAATTTGTCCCGGACCGACCACGAGTTTCGATATTGAGCGCTGTGGCACTTACCCGGCTGTTCCCGAAAGCGGCGGCGATTTCAGCCTCGCGGCCCGGAAGAAAATCAGGACGTGAGACACGATAATCAGCGGCACGAGGAAAGTCGGCAGGAGACTGAGAGGAAATTCACGCAACGCATGCATCGATTGCCAGTTTTCGAGTCCAAGGCGGAGCGCCGTCATGACGACAAAGAGGATATCGGTGAGGCCGATCGTGTTCCAGATGATGAGCATGCTCCAGTTTCGAGCATCCGATAGCGCGAGCAGGAGAACCGCCAGGGAAGCGACGATGATATCACCCCAGCCGGCCGGCGCGGCAAAAGCGAACGGCAATGCGCCCCGGCTGCAAAGGAGGAAGAAGTAAAACCCGACGAACCGTGTCAGATGCAGAAGCACCAGCCAGCGAAGCTCAACCTTCATCGCCCACCTCTGCAACGTTGGAACTTTCCAGCACGCGAGAAGAGTCAGGACCGTCAGGATCCATACGATGCCTGCGACGACGGGGGCGTTGGCCCTCTCCAACCATCCAGCTACTCCTGCGCCCGCAGCGATACAGAGCCACGCGCCTAGAATCAATGCGACGCTCTTGTTACCGGATCCTTCCGCTGGTGTGTTGGGAGACATTCCGACCTCGTTTCTGTGTTGTAGATCGACCGGAAAAAATTAGACAGGATTAACTGGATTCATACATCCAAGAAATCCTGTCCATTCGTCCCAGCTCTTAGGCCGGCACGACCCGCCCGGTGACTTCGCCGAAGCCGATCCGATATCCGTCGCCCTGCGCCCAGCCAGTGATTGTTAGGCTGTCGCCATCTTCGAGCCACTTCCGCGTCTCGCCATTCGGAAGCGTCAACGGATTCGCGCCGCGCCAGGTCAGTTCGAGCATGCAGCCGCGCGATTCCTCCGTAGGTCCGCTGATTGTTCCGCTCGCCAGCAAATCGCCGGGTTGAAGGTTGCAGCCGTTGACAGTGTGATG
>DASVJK010000103.1:0-54116 GCA_036385955.1 Chthoniobacterales bacterium
TCTACTTCTTTGACGTAGCAGGCGCGGGTGGCTTGACACCGCGTTCCGCTGCAACTTCCAAGGCACCTTCGAGGGCGAGCTGAATTTGACGTGCGGCCTCCTCGCGCGTGTCCCCGTGCGCCATGATGCCGGGCCATTCGACGACCTGGGCGATAAAGCATTCGTCACCTCTTTCGGCCGAATACCAAATTCGGATTTCATAATCGCGAGAGTCGGATTGCACGGTTGTCTTCATTTTTCCGTTCTGCCCGGTAACACCTAAATCAGTAGCGATTGCGCTCTAGCCAAGTCGTGACCATTTGCAGATAATCGATGTAGGTGAGCTGCTCCGAATCAAGATCTGCATCATCGGCGATCACAGGCAATTCCCGCCGAAATTGGAGATATTTCTGCCAAATTCGCTTGCCACCCGGAATCGCTACCTTGCCGGGAGCGGATTGCAACCAATCGCGAACGTGGCGGATTGCCTTCGGACGGCTGTTGATATGAGCTTTGATGTCCTGGCCGCCAATATCTGATATGAACCTCTTGTATCGGTACCGCGCCCTGTCCATGACAAGGCAACGTTTGTGCGAAGAGCCACGTCCGAACCGCTTTGCACCGAGAAAAATTCCCAGTTCCAAAGGCATATTGAATCGGGGCAACAGATACGGCTGGCCTTTCACTTCGGTTCTCGAAATGTCGTGGATGCTATGATTGCACTGTCCGATCAGGCCGTAAATCGTCTCGATCCGCACGGCGGCACCATCGGTCTGTTCCAAGGTGCAGCGCGGCAGAAAACCACAGGCGGCGACGCAAAATACCACCGCCTCAAAGAGCGGTTGGTATTGATCGTCGAACGGGCAGTTAATAAATACGCCAACGCTTGCTGTCGCTGCCATTAGGGGGGACTGACCGAGAGGGATTAACCGTGCTTTGTGATCAGGCGAACATCCCGATTCGAGCCAGACCGAATCATCTCTTTGTACTTCGCAGGATCACTGCGTCTCAGGTCCGCAAGTTTTTCAACGGCTTCTCGGATTGCGGTTTTTGACACGCTCCCGTTTCGCTGCACCTCCTGGATCGGGCGATATTTAGTCGCTGGCATATTTAAGGTTATCCACTTTTGGTCATTTGGAGTACGATTTTTTCCGACTCCAGTCACGTGTTATCGAAGCTGATTTCATTCCGCCCGGGAACTCCTCGCGATATTTTTCGAGGCATTTCGCCGCGTGAAAAACGGCGCTGCTTCAATCGACCGGACGTCGTCGCAGACGCTCAGGGAAATGGTTTGGGGTGAATGCTGCGGGGGTTTCACGAACACTATTTCATGCGATTAAACGTTTTTTGAAGCAAGTCTAAATCCGTGGGGTTGCCCAGTTTCTCTCGCGTCTGGTCAATCCACTTCTTTTCCAACGCGTTTTTGGTGGGACGGTCGCTTTCGTAGAAGACGCCGAAGACTCCGGGAAACGGGAGTTGCGCCAGCTTGTACGCGGCGAGCTCGTCGGTAACGTCGTGGCGGAGTTCGTCCTCGGGGGTGTTGTCGTATTTTTTCTCGTCGATCAATTCGAACGCGCCACCTTTGCGCGGATTCGCCGGGTCGAAGGCGCCGGGGAAGAATTCGACGCATTCACTGAGGCATTCGATGACGGAGAAGCCCTGGTGATCCATCGCGCGCTCGATCATCTGGATCATGTGGTTGACCTGCGTGGCGTGCGTGCGCGCAACGAACGTGGCACCGGCGGAGATCAGTTTCTTCATCGGATTGACCGGCTGGTCGATCGCGCCGGTCGGGTCGGTCTTCGATTTGAAACCAATCGGCGACGTCGGCGAGGTCTGCTTTTTTGTCAGCCCATAGACAAAATTGTCCATGATGAAATAGGTCATGTTGATGTTCTTGCGCGCGCCGTGATTGAGATGGTTGCCGCCGATGGAGAAGCCGTCACCATCGCCGCCAAAGAGAAAGACGTGCAGGTCGGGGCGGGCCAGGCTGATGCCGGACGCGAGCGGGACGGCGCGGCCGTGAATGAAATGCGCGCCGTAGCCGTTCACGAAATACGGAAAGCGCGATGAACAACCGATCCCGGCGAGGGTGACGATCTTCTCGTGCTCGAGCTGTCGTTTCTCGATCACTTTGTAATAGGAGGCGAGCACGGCGAAGTCGCCGCAACCGGGACACCACGTCGGGTGGTCGGCGGTCATGGCCTTCTTGGTGAGTTTCTCTCTTGGCGGGTCCGCAAGAGCCGTGGCCGTGGCGGAACCGTTTGTGGGTGTTGGGTTGGTTTCGGTGCTCATTTTGGAAACTGTATTGGTGGATCGAGCAGTCGGCGCTCCTCCCATCGTCGCGATCCCGACGATGTTAAGAATAATGTCGGCGAAGCCGAGACTTGTTTGCCATCGCCCGACGGAGCGGCCGTTCCACCTTGCGTGATTATAGCGCGATGATTCATGCGTTACACTTCCTGGGCGGGGACCGGTTCTGCCTCGGCGCCATTCGAGGAAGTCGGACGGCTCGGAGAGCCGTCTCTACCTGAGATGCCGGCGAGGATTTCTTTGACGCGGTAGGTGAGGCCGTCGGTCTTGGTGAGGCTCTCGATCTTCGGTTCGCAGAAACGGGCGCGGAGAATAGTGGCCAGCTGACCGAAGCCGTAAATCCCCTGGTCGTTCATCTCGACGACGATGATCCGTTTGAAGCGCGCGAAGATTTTTTCCAGTCCGTTCGGCAATGGATGGACGTGGCGCAAATGCAGCGCCCCGAATTTTTCGCCGCCTTCCCGCGCCATTTTCGCGGCGTCGTGGATCGGACCATAGGTAGATCCCCAACCGACGAGGAGCACGTCGCCCTCGGGATCGCCGTAGATCTCCGGCATCGGGATTTCTTCGGCGAGCTTTTGCAATTTGGTGCGGCGCTTCGCCGTCATGGCCATGTGCAGCTTCGGGCTGCCGGTCGGATGGCCCATCTCGTCGTGCTCGAGCCCAGAGACGAGCGGATATTTTCCATCAAGCATCCGGGTGCCGGGTGGCACATGCTGCGTGATATGACTGAGGTCGTACGGCTTGAAGCCGGCCGCGCGCGGGGTGAGATCGGGCTTCGGGTCGAGCATTAAATCCTTCAACTCCGGTTCGTCGAATGCTTCGATCCGCGTCGCCAACGAGGTGTCGCTCAGAATGAAAACGGGTGTGCTGTATTTGCGGGCGATGCGCGCTGCTTCAATCGCGATGTAGAAACAATCTTCCACCGTCGACGCGGCCAGGACAACGCGCGGGCTGTCGCCGTGCCCGCCGAAAATGGCCTGGTACAGATCGCTCTGCTCAACGTTCGTCGGCAGGCCCGTGCTCGGTCCACCGCGCTGCACGTTGATAATGACGAGCGGCATCTCCGACATGGAAGCCCAACCGATTGCTTCGGTCTTGAGCGAGATGCCCGGGCCGGCACTGCCCGTGACGGCGAGATATCCCGAGAAAGAAAAACCGAGCGCCAACGAGACTGCGCCCAGCTCGTCCTCGGCCTGCACGAATAAGCCGCCGTATTTCGGGAGCTCGCTCCGCAATATTTCCATGACTGACGACCACGGCGTGATGGGATAACCGGCGCCGAATCGCACACCCGCGGCGATCAAGCCGTAGGCGAGCGCCTGATTGCCATCCATCGTGATCTGCGCGCGGTCGCCTTCTTTCGGAACGTGCGGCTCAAACCGATACTGCTTCGTCAGGACGTTGCCGACGGGATAGCCGTAGCCGGCCTGGAAGGCCATCAACGCGGTGTTGACGATGCTCTCGTCTTTGCCCGCGAATTTTTCCGTGATGAGGGTCTTCAGTTTGTCGACATCGAGATGGAAAATTTTTGCGATCAGACCGAGGATGAAAATGTTTTTGCCTTTGTCCTTCGCCGTTCCACCGAGCGCTTCGACGGTCAATCCCGTGATCGGCACGCCGACGTAAACGAAACGTTTGTCGTCCAGGTTCGGCTCGACGTTGTCCGAGTCGTAAAGCAGCACGCCGCCCTCTTTCAAACAGCCGATGTGGTCCTGGTAACTGTGCTGATAGAACGCGACGAGGAAATCGGCTTCATCACCCGCGGAAAGAACTTCGCCCGTGCCCATGCGGACCTGAAAGATGGACGGTCCGCCGGAGATGGTGGCGGGGATCGTCATGTAGGTCATGACGTCCTGGGCGCTGCGCCCGGCCAGGCGCGCGAGGAAAGCTCCGGCGCTTTGAATGCCATCCTGCGAATCTCCCGCGAGGCGGATTACGGCATCATTGATACTCTCAGGCCTAAGATCGGCACGGTCCGATGCTGGACTGGCACCGGGAGCGCCGCTCGCGGCATCGGTTTTTGGCAGGACAGGAGGCGGATTCACGTAAAGAGGACAATATCAAAAGCGCGGCGCGAATCCACAGACAATATTCCGCCTTCGCCAAGGCTACGGCGTGGCAGCGCAGAGATCTGGGCGGGAAGTTCGGCGGTCATAGACCGCCGCTACAGGGGCAGAAGAAAAACGTCCAACGTCCAGCGCCCACTGAAGGAGGGGCGAAGGACGCATGCGAGCGCACGGATTGAGGAATCGGCCCGACCGCAACTAGGGCGACTTCGCCGGGCTTTCGCCTAACAGATTCCGCCAGGTCGGCGAAAATAAAGAGAGAGGAAAGTCGCGCGGAATCCTCCGCCTGATCGCCTGAACCTCCGCGGCATCAGGGACATCGGAGCGGCTGAGATCGACGATGACGGTCCAACCGCCGGCCGCTTTTCTAAGGCACAGGTGGTAGCCGATATCGGCAATATAATTCGGTGGAATATAGCTGCCATCCTTGAAAAGCGGGATCGCTTCAAAGTAACAGTAAGGGTCCTCGACGGAGATGCGATCGATTCTAAAGACGATCGGCTGAGGCAGCGTTCCCGTAGCGTATTTGCTCAAAACAAAACTTCTGGCCGCATCGCAAATCGCCTGTCGCTCCGAAGAACCGGGCTTGGGCGTGTGAACGGATTGTTGAGCATGGGCCATGGCCGCCGTCGTGCCGAACAAAACGAAGATGCAGAAGCGATGCTGGAAGGAAGAGAGCATGGTACAAATAATCGCCCGGAACCGTGTTATGTTCGAGCCTTAATTCCAGGGAAAAGCATGGCGATTCGACGGACGCCTCGGAGATGCGTCCCTAACTGCAGACGCTGCAGACGCGGTTGCTGACCGCGGTTGGGTTTAACATCGCGCCCGGAGAGTCCATCCGACGGCGTCCCGGCGCGCCGGATTGATTCGTTCGCTTCCCGCTCTTTCACCCTCGCCCCTCGGGTTTTGTGATCCATGCCGCGGCTTCCTTGCTCGCTCCATTCAACGGCCTAACATGGAAAGATGAAAATTCAGGGACAGGAAACGTCAAAGAATTACTCGTGCTTTCGGCTGATTCCGGTCATGATCGGCGCCATATGAAGTTTGTCGCCATCGCTCTGCTCGCCGTCGCTATCGCTGTGGCCGGTTGCTCTCGGAGTCGAGAAACCGCACCAAAGTTGGTCGAGATCACCGGGAACGATGAGATGAAATTTGATGTCACGAGTTTCGAAGTGAAACCGGGCCAGAAAGTGACCGTGACGTTGACCAACATCGGCGAGCTGCCCAAGGAAGCCATGGCCCACAATTGGGTGTTGCTCGAAAAAGGGACTGATGCCGCCAAGTTGGTCGCGGCCGGAGCGGACCATCCGGAGACCGACTACATCCCAGCGGATCAAGCGACGCATGTGCTGGCCAAGACGAAGTTGGTCGGCCCGGGCGACTCAGACAGCATCACGTTCACCGCGCCAACCGCGCCGGGACCGTACGATTACATCTGCTCCTTTCCGGATCATTATGCCGGCGGGATGAAAGGCGTCATGACAGTCACGCCGTCCGCCAAATGATGGAGCCTAACGATTCAAAAAGCGGGAAACCGTTCTTTCCGAGCGGGGCAATCGCCTTCTTTATTCTGCTGCTCCTGCTCTACGCGGTGATCTGGTTCACCCTCTACTGGATCATGATCGTGCGGAGTTGAACGATGACGAGCGCCGGCCAACTGGAAAGGCGAATCATAGTCATTTCGGTGGCGTTCGCGATGACGCTCTTCGCCCTGGCAGCATTGGCGGTGAATCTTTATCACGTGGGCCTGCCCACGTGCCTGACCGACATCAAACCGTTTGAGAAAGGCGAGTTGATCACGCATTCGCCAACGCATTACGAACTGCATTATGTCGCGCGCATGTGGACCTTCGAGCCGGAGGATGTGACGGTGCCGGCCGGCTCGATCGTCGATATTTATCTGAGCGCGGCGGATGTGACGCACGGCCTGATTTTGCCAGGGACCGACGTCAACCTGATGGCGGTGCCCGGCGCGGTGAATTACGCCCGGGTAAAATTTGAGAAACCACGTGATTACCAGGTGCTTTGCCATGAATTTTGCGGCACCGGCCATCAAACGATGGCGACCGCGCTGCATGTCGTGGACATGCAAACCTTTCGGGCCAGACGACAGGCGGCAGCCGTGCCGGAACCGAGCGATCCAGGCTATCAAGTGATCAAGATGAAGGCGTGCCTGGCCTGTCATTCCATTGATGGCAAAACGAGATCCGGCCCGACGTTCAAAGGCCTCTACGGGCGCAGCGAGAAGATGACGGACGGATCGGTCATCACGGTGGATGACGCCTATCTCCGCGAATCGATTCATGAACCGAAGGCGAAGATTGTAAGAGGCTTTCAGCCGGTCATGCCAAAGCCTCAAATAACGGACGCCGACGTCGACAAGATCATCGATTACCTGAAGACGATTAAATAGCCAAGGCGATGGAACTCTCTCCCGAACACGCGATCGAAATTGAGCCGGGTCTTAAGAGAATGATCCTGATCGAGATCATTTTCCCGGTCGCTCTGCTGACTCTCGGAATTTATCACGGACTGATGCAGGTCCTTTATCGGTCCGGCCTGATTCACAGTTCGCAATTTCTCGGTTTGGAATATTACCAGGGCCTGACCCTGCACGGCGTCGTGAATGCGCTCGTCTTCACGACTTTCTTCGCGGTCGCGTTTGGTTACGCGGTGGTCCGCTATTATCTGGGCCGTCCGCTGAACATGACGGTGGCGTGGCTCTCCTTCGCTTTGATGGTCGCTGGCACACTGATGGCGGCAGCCGCGATCCTCACGGGAAACGCCACCGTGCTCTACACGTTTTATCCGCCGCTGCGCGCACACCCGGCCTTTTACATCGGGCTGACGCTGGCGGTGATTGGTTCCTGGATTGCATTCTTTAACTGGATTCCCGTTTACGTCGCCTGGAAACGCGAGAATCCTGGCCGCAAGGTGCCGCTCGCGGTCGTCGGCATTTTCGTGACGTTCATAGTCTGGTTGATTGCGACCATCCCGCTCGCGGTTGAAACCATCTTTTTACTCATCCCGTGGTCGATCGGTTGGGTTCCGACGGTGAATGTCCCGCTGGCGCGGATGCTCTTCTGGTTCTTCGGACATCCGCTTGTCTACTTCTGGCTCCTGCCCACTTACGTCATGTATTACACGATGCTGCCGAAGCTGGCCGGCGGAAAACTTTATTCCGACTTCGCGGGCAGACTGACTTTCCTCTGGCTGCTTCTTTTTTCGGTGCCGGTGGGCATTCATCATCAGTTCACCGAGCCGGGCATCAGCAGTACCTGGAAATTCGTGCATGCGTTTTTCACCATGCTGGTCGCGATCCCAAGCTTTGCCACGGCGTTTACGATGGCGGCGTCGATGGAACATGGCGCGCGCGCGCGCGGCGGCAGCGGGCTGTTCGGTTGGTGGAGGAAACTTCCCTATCTCGATCGGGACCGCTGGATGTTTTCCTATCTGTTCGCCGGGCTGTTCATTTTCATCTTCGGCGGAATCACCGGAATCGTGAACGCCTCTTATAGTATGAACAACGTCGTTCACAACACTTCCTGGCTGCCGGCGCACTTCCATCAAACGGTCGCCGGCCCGGTCTTTCTTTCCTATATCGGAATGAGCTTGTTCCTGATCACGAAACTGACCGGCAAAGAGATCAAGGGCAAAGGCTTCAACGTCTGGGTGCCATATATCTGGACGCTCGGGATCATGATCTTCTCGACCGGCCTGTTTATTGGCGGAGTGGGCGGCGAACCGCGGCGAACCAACATGGGTTTGAGTTACACCGACCCACAATCGCCGCTCTATCATGTGGATTGGACCGCGGCGAAAATTCTCGGCAGCCTCGGCGGAACGATCATGACGATCGCCGCGCTCATTTATTTTATCGTATTTTTTGCCACCCTTTTTGGGAAACGGGTCAAGCAGGGTGCGCTCGAGTTAATTGTCTCCGAGCCTTATCACGACGAACAAATTCCGGCGGTGCAAAGCCTCACTCCCTGGCTGGCGGGCGCGGTGTTATTGATCGTTGTCGCGTACGCGCCGCCGTTGATTCAGACTCTGCGCAGTAATTTTCCCGGCGCGCCGCCCTATTCGCCCGACAGCCCGGTGCCACTTAACCTCGGACCACCCCCCTGATGTCGGCGAAACGACTGTTTGCCGTCCTCGCGCTGGCGTTGCTGAGCACGTCTTTTCTCCGCGCGGGCGCGCTTGAAAACGTCGCCCCGCAGCGCGGACGCTTCGCGGCCCCGATTACCTGGACGGACGACGCCGGTCGCGTGCGCAAGCTATCCGACTTCGGCGGTTATCCACTCATTCTCCTTCCCATCTACACGCGCTGTCAGGGGGCCTGCATCCAAAACGTCGCGCAATTGAAGAAATCGTTGGCCGAATCCAAGGGCGATCCGAAGGAATTTCGCGTGTTATTGTTCTCTTTCGACTCCACCGACACGCCATCGGTCCTGGCAGAGTATCGCCAGCGCGAATCCGTGACGCTCGGCTGGCTCATTGGAACGGCCGATCAATCGAGCATTGATGCGCTCCTCGAATCGACAGGATTTCAAGTTGGCAAGGCGGGAACCGAATTCATGCATCCGAACATGCTGGTGTTTCTCGATGCGAAGCTGCGAATCGCGAAATGGATTTACGGAACCAACTATTCCGGCCGCGACATCGACGCCGCCTTGAAAATCGCGCTCGGTCAGGCCGACTGGATCGGTCAGCACTCGGATTTTCTTTACGCGATTCTGCTCTTTGCCGCGTCGCTGCTTTGCGTCGCTTTGTTTCAGCAGCTGTTGCGACGCGCTTCCGTGCGAGCGTGTGGCAAGGATTTGGCGACTCAAAATATCAGGGGCGCGACAGAGCGCTCCCTCCAACACTAATTCGACGCGGCCGGGCTCCTTCGGCCAGACTACGGCGAGCCAGGGGCGAGATCGGCGTGGGAAGTTCGGCGGTCATAGACCGCCGCTACAGAGCAGAAGAAAAACGCCGAACAGCTAATTGGGGGCGCGGTTTCGCCTTACGGTTTCGCGGGCGTCACGGTAGGCGCGACAAAGCGCTCGGGCACATCGCCGGCGCCATTGGCGGTGACCATGTGGAGCTGCCCCGTCACGCGATCCATCCTTGTCACGGTACCGTCGTTGCCGACGTGCATTTCATAGCGCACAAATTGATTCGATGCGCTTTTTGTCAATTCGCTCCAATGCGCGCCGGCGAGAAACGCCGCCACGATCATGAGCGCGCCGAGCATGCCGCCACCAATTGCTTTCACGGCCATGAGCCTATCGTCTGTCGATGGGGCGCAACAAGCCGAAATGAAATTTGAAACCACGGCATACTCTGGCAGAGCTCGACTTGGCATTTGCTGGTGGGTGCAATAGTTGCTCGATTGGCGAACACCAATGCAGCTGCGCCACAAAAAAGCGGATCCATCGGCTGTGCCGATCGAATTTCCTGTCCTGAACGCGGCGCGAGCCATCGCGGCGCTTTGGGTCTTGGTCGCGCATGTCACACTGATCGGCGCCAAACCTGTATTCCTTCTAAGCCAGGGCTATCTGGCGGTGGAATGCTTTATCTTCATCTCGGGCTTTTTGATGATGCTAGTGCTCTGGCGAGAGCGATCCCTCAATCTCTCGAGCGCTTTTCTCTTTTATACGCGGCGCTTCTTCCGGATCGCCCCGTCATTTTATTTCGCGATTGCGCTCTACGTGATCTTCCGCGGATTTTATGTCGAGAATCTGGCTCGTTGCTCCGACGTTTTCGGCTCTGGTTCCGAGATCCCCGGACTCGGGGCCGAGGTCGGGTGGCGTTCGATTCTCTGGAACGCGCTCTTTGTCCACGGGCTCTGGCCGGATGAAGCGACGAAGATATTCGGGCCTGCCTGGAGCTTGAGTCTCGAGATGCAATTCTATCTCGTCGCTCCGATCTGGGCGTGGTTCCTGAAGAAGCGACCATTTTTTGCGATCGGCACTTATTTCGCGGTGAACGCGATCGCGAACGTGTTATGGGGCGTCTATTTTCGCCAGGGTCTTCTCGCTACTTTTTGGTTTCCTTCGTTCCTCCCGAATCGGCTCTTTTTATTTTGTTGGGGAGGCGCGTGTTGCCTCTTTATCCTTGAGCCAACGCGTCGTCATCGCCACCTCTTCGCGGTGGCTTCGGTCGGCGCCGCCATTCTCCTGCCGTGGAAATCGCTGTTGATCTGCTCCATTCTGGTGGGGGCAATTCTCTTCGCCGTCTTCTCTCCCAAGAGTTTCAGGCGATGGGGAGGTCGCGTCGCAGAATCGCGCCTGGTGACCTGGCTGGCGGAGTTTTCCTACGGGGTCTACCTGTATCACATCTTCTGCATGGCGATCGCCAGCTGGCTTCTGATCCGCCTGGGGATCTTGTCGCGGCAGCAACCATTCGCGTTGCCGATTTATTTCACTGCCGTCATTGCGGTCACGCTCCTGGTTTCGGCCGCGATATATTTTTGCGCGGAAAAACCGGCGCGGGATTGGGGGAAAAGGCTCAGCCGCCGTGGCCTCGACGCACCGCCGATGGCGTGATCATAACGACGGTCATGGACCGCCGTTACAGAAGAGAAGAAAAAATTTAGTCGCCGAAGGATATCTCCACGTCGCGGGCGGTTTGCACCAACTCACCGTCGGGCGGGACGAGTCTCAGGCGGTTGACGGCCTCAGCGATTGGCACGTGCCGCACCTGGTAATTTTGGTAACTCACCATCGTGCCGAATTGCTTTTCGTTGATTAATTTCACGGCCTTCACCCCGAAGCGTGTGCCGAGAATGCGGTCGAGCGTGGTAGGCGCACCGCCCCGCTGTAAATGGCCGAGGACGGTGCAGCGCGTTTCCTTTCCGGTGCGCGCGGCGATCTCGTGCGCGACGATGTCGCCGATTCCGCCAAGGCGATATTCGCCTTCTTGATTCGGACGCATCACGACCTGGCCATCTCGCGGGCTTGCTCCCTCGGCGACGACGACAATGGCCGACAGACTGCCTCGATCAGCGCGCGCGTTTATGGCGGCAGCGATCTTGTCGTAATCGAACGGAATCTCAGGGATCAAAATAATGTGCGCGCCGCCGGCGATTCCGCCGTGCAACGCAATCCAGCCCGCGTGGCGCCCCATCACTTCGAGCACCATCACGCGTTTGTGACTCGTGGCCGTCGTATGCAAACGATCGAGCGCATCCATGACGGTGGCGACAGCAGAATCAAAACCGAACGTCATCGCGGTAGCTTCCAAATCGTTGTCGATCGTTTTCGGAACACCGATGCAATTGATGCCGGCTTCCTGAAGTTGAAGTGCCGTCACCATCGAACCATCGCCGCCGACGATGATAAGGGCATCGACGCGCAGCTCTTTCAAGACCTCGCGCGCATCGGCGATCACTTGTTCAGCGACGACGGTCCGATCGCCGGCTCCCACTTTCGCGACGAAATGACCGCGGTTCGTGGTGCCGATGATCGTGCCGCCACGGGGCATGATGCCGGCGATCCGCCGGCGATCGAGCACTATGTAATTTCCGGGGGGAAGCAAGCCTTCGAAGCCATCGAGAAACCCGAGAACTTCCCAGCCCAACTTTTCGGCGGCGAGGACGACGCCGCGAAGCACCGCGTTCAAGCCAGGACAATCGCCCCCGCTCGTCAGCACGCCGATCCGGGGCTTCATCATTTGCGCGGCCGAAGAATCAAAGAGTTTTCTTCGGATCCACCATTCGCCCACCGGCGGCCCACTGATCGTAAAGCTGCCAGCCGCGCGCGAGGAGTTGCGCGCCTTCACCGAAACGGTCGGTGCTGCCGAGAATGACAATGACGAGATGACGCGGGATCACAGCCGTCCTCGGGCCTTCCTTGATGACTTGGGATTCCCGATTCGCTGAGAGAATCAGGCAATCGCCGGCGCGCGCCGTGCGTCCCGTCTTCACCCCATCGACACCGTTCTTGCCGAGCAATTCATTTGTGTTCCGCAGCATGTAACCGTGTTTTTTGTCGCCGCGGTTGAAGGAAATCTGCCGTTCCTTTTGCGAAACGTAAAAGCGGAAACCGGCTTTGTTTACGGCATAACGCGTCAGCCGCGCCATATCCGTTGCAGTCGAGTATGGGAGAGAACTTGCGGTTTCATCGATGCCGTGTGGATTCACAAAATGCGTTCGCTCCATCCTGAGAGTTTTCGCCAGCGCATTCATCTGACCCACGAAAACCGCGACCGGTGTCCCGTTCGCGGAAGGCGCGCTGGGAAGGATCGATTGCAGCGCGGCACCGACGTGGTTCGACAGCGCGTAGGCCGCGATATTGTCCGATTGGACGAGGGCGGCGTAGAGAAGATCTCGGAGCGTGAGCCTGTCGCCCGGCTGGAAACCAATGAGGTTTTCGCCCGTGCCGACGAATGCTTCGGGTGGAATCGTCGCCATTTGGTTAAGGTCGCCCGCTTTTTTCTCGGCCCAGTCGAGCACGACCATCGCTGTCGCGACTTTGGTCAGGCTTCCAACCTGGCGTTTCTGTTTTGGTTCCTGTTGGTCCAGAACAAAACCGGTCTGCGAATCGACGATGGCGAAGGCACGCGCCGCCTGCAAAGCGCGGCCTGCGGGCAGGCAGAGCGCAAGCGAAAAAAAAGCGATGAAAAAGCGGCGCGAAATTGTCACGGCAACGTAAAACCGCTGCACCTTAATCGTCGCGGCCTGGTTGGCAACCCCGCAATCGAGAACTGTGGGCTTACGGGCCAGCCGAGCCGGTCGAATTGATTTCTGTGATTTCCTCCAGAGCGGCTAACTCCGCGAGAAATTCGCGATGATGCTTGTGGCGATTACAATAGGTGATGGAAAGATGCGAGCCGCATGACGCAGACGTTTCGACCGCAAGTTTATGGTGAGTCCAGGGGACGTTATACTCGTCAAGGATCTCCTCGATTTTTACGATCGTTTTCCCTCCATTCGACTCGAAAACTACAGTCACAGTCGCGTATTTGCAGCGTCCGAGGAAACGTTGTTCTCCGGCGGAAATAATGGTGAGCACGGCCAGAATTAATACGCTAAGACCAAGCCCCGCTCCCACATAACCTGCACCCACGAGCATACCCATGGCCGAGACGGCCCAGATCGTAGCCGCGCTCGTTAGGCCGGTAATACCAAATTTTCCGCGAATGATCGCTCCTGCCCCCAAGAATCCTATTCCGGTAACGATCTGAGCCGCGATCCGAGCGCGATCGTTTGGACCGCCTATTTCGAAGGAAAGCATCGTAAATATGGCGGAGCCGAGGGCCACGAGAGTGAGCGTTCGAGTACCGATCGGTTTCTCACGTTTTTCGCGCTCGCAGCCCACAATCGCGCCGCATACCACCGCGGCAACGGCCAGCCCAATGCTGAGCCATGGCTCGGCGATAAAATTGCGCCAGTCCTGTGTAAGCCAGTGCATCTGTCTCCGCGCTTATCCTTCGATGCTTCGGGCTCCTGTCCAGCGCAAAAACAGGTGGCGCAGAATTACCGCGACAACAGCGGCTGCTTCGCTCTTGAGCAGCGGGAAATGCTGCGCCGAATTAGGGGCAGTCACAAAATAGGCGTAACCTTTTTGAGCATCCACAAGAGTGCCGAGTAAGAAATTATTCTCTCCGGGAGCGAGAGTGACCGAGCCGAACTCCATGAATGTAGAAAGAGCTACTTTCACTACTTTGGCCGGGGTCCCAGAGCAAAGAACGTAAGCGTAGTGATTGGCGGGGTTGGGGTCCGAGTCATCGATGACAATGCAAGAGGCATTACCGGTAGTCAGGGTGAGCGAACCGGCCGCACTTACTGGATTTGACCGAGTTCCAAGCGCAAATCGCTTGAGAGATCGTCGCCGCGGGGCGAACGCAGCAACGGCCGCGAAAATTAGTGCAGTGCTACGTTCGCGCGTGCGCCGTAACGGAAAGCATTCGGCTCGAGCACGAGGTAAATGCGTTCAGCTGCATTTACAAGATCGAATGGGGTGGCCCGGCCAAGTCCGCTTGCGCGAATGGTGCCGCGGTGGCCCTGGCCGCGGCTTCCGCCGGCCATATCAAATTCGTAAACCGTGATGCCCTTATCCACGTCCGTCACCTTGACGTGCATGGCCAGGAACGAGCGACCCACGCCGAACGTCCCGAGGAAGAAACGGCCGAGCGGACTGCCGCCGTCGACCATCGTGAATTCGCCTTCCACCAGCCAGCCCGTCCGCGGAGTTTCGTCGCCTTTAAGAATGCGTGCAGGGGCGAGCTTCTCGAGCTGCTCTTTCAAGTCGCCGGCAAATTCGATTGGTGTGAGCGCTTTGCGGATCGGCATTTCGCCATCCGAAGCGGCTTCGTCACCTTTGAAGGTGGCGGTATCGATACAAAATGGACGGATGTAGATCGCCTTGGGCTCGCTCGCGCCGACGCCGCAGTTGGTCACCATGCGGACGCCGTTCTTGGCGTCGTAATCCTTCGCATCGCTGGAGGCGGTGGTGCGGGTGCTGGAACCGGCGACGTCTGTCTTCGTGACATACATGTCCGCGCAGGAGCAAAAGAGGAAACTGGAAAGTAGGGCGATCAAAGGTTTCATAGTTCGTAATTAATCATCCGCGCTGGCCCGCTATACGACGTACCAAGACGGTTTATTGCCCGTTTATGATGCAACTCCCGTGCCGTGCGCTGCAGAAAAAATGGGGCGACGTGCTTCATGAATCGCGATGAATTAGATTATCGCGGCGTGCTGCACCTCTGGCGGCGACCCCGACACGATGGTCCAATGTCCGTCCGAATCTCGGATCGCGTGTCCCGCCCCCGAGCCGGCGAAAGGAAACCGGATAATTTGCCGTGACTTCACCGCCCCGGCCATTTCCCTTCGCTTTTCTTCGATTTCGCTGAGAATCCTTTTGACCCTCGGATCGACGGGTTGTTCCAGGATTCTTCGCTGTTCATCGGACAAGGGAATCACAGGTAATTCCGTCGGCATTCTTGCGGCCTTTTGAGTGATCGGCGGCCATGCTTCGAGTGGAACGATCTTCGCCGCTGCGCGAAGGTGCCGTTCACATTCGTCGAAGCTCATATTCATTATGACATCAGACCGTTTAGCTTTTCTCATGCCAGCCCCTACGTAGTTCTCTGCTGAGCACTACGTAATTCCCCGCTTCAACGCGGAAAAAGTGCCAGAAATCGGAAGCCGGAATGACTTCTGGTGTGGCTACATTCCCGCCACGGGATGCGGGACGTAAACCTCTTCGAGAGTTGCGATTGCCTCCGACGTCAGCCGAATCTTGAGAGCCGCCAGCGCGTCATCGAGTTGATGCGGCTTTGATGCCCCGATGATCGGCGCGACCACACCCGGTTTTTGCAGGAGCCAGGCGAGAGCAACCTGCGCGGGAGCGACGTCTTGTTCCGCTGCCACCGCTTCCAGACGTTCAATTACACGGCCATCCGCGTCGCCAATCTTTTCGCCATAGAGTTGCTTCCCGTAGGTGTCGGTTCTTGCCCGGATTGTTTCCGGCCTGCGCTTCCCTGCCAGGAGACCGCGCGCCAGCGGACTCCACGGGAGGACCCCAATTCCCTCCTCCAGGCACAGCGGAATCATCTCCCGTTCCTCCTCGCGATAAATGAGATTGCAGTGGTTCTGCATCGTGGCAAAACGCGTCCATCCATTCGCATCGGCGGTGTAGAGCATTTTCGCGAACTGCCACGCGGCCATCGAGGAAGCGCCGAGGTAAAGCGCCTTCCCCGCGCGCACCACGTCGTGCAGCGCCTGGAGTGTTTCCTCGATCGGTGTCTCCGGATCGAAACGATGGATCTGGTAAAGATCTACGTAATCAGTCCCGAGCCGTCGCAAACTGTCATCGATCGCGTGCATGATGTGCTTGCGCGAAAGTCCGCGTTGATTCGGATCGTCGCCCACCGGATAAAAAACTTTCGTAGCGATCACGACTTTGTCGCGCGCCGGGCCGAAATCCTTCAACGCGCGGCCGAGCACTTCTTCGCTCGCGCCCAACGAGTACATGTCGGCGGTGTCAAAAAAATTGATGCTGGCTTCCAGCGCTTGCTTGATGAGGGGCCGGCTGGCCTCTTCATCGAGCACCCACTCGCGCCATTTGCTCGACCCATAGGTCATGGTGCCGAGGCAAATTCGCGACACCTTCAAGCCGGTCGCGCCAAGGTTTACGTAATCCATGGTTCAAATTCCAGAGAGCCGCTCGGGTGCATGTCCTGCCCGGAAATACCCTTGCCTTCCGGCAGAATCGCAGCGCGAAATGCGGTCAGCGCCCGGCTGTCTGGGTCGCGGGCATCGCTTCCGCGGGCCGCTTGTCGCGCGCGGGCCTCAACTCCACCGGGCTGGAAGTCGTGCACTCTTCGCACCAGTGACGTTGCGCGCTATCGAGCCGTTTTCTCGCGCCGCAGTGATCGCAGACGAATATTTCTTTTCTCACTTGAACCGTTGATACGTGAGTTCCGCTCCGTTGCCAAGCGCGGTTTTCGACCGTGCAAGCCTATTTTCCGAAGACCTTTTCACGTCCCCTACTTTCTTCTGAATCGTGCCGGCCACTTTTTCGGCTGTGCCACGGTCCCGCAAGTCAGCATCTTCCCTGCATCCTATCCGGTCGCGTCTGCCGATTGGATTTGCCGCTGAGACAGCGGGTATTACAGTGCCAATCTCATGCCGTACAAAAACATTACTCCGCCGGCGGGCGACAAGATTTCGACTTCTCAGGGAAAACTGAATGTGCCGGATCGGCCGGTGATTCCATTTATCCGTGGCGATGGGACCGGACCGGATATCTGGGCGGCGAGTGTGCGCGTCTTCGATGCGGCGGTCGAGAAAGCGCACGGCGGAAAGAAGAAAGTTTCATGGTTCGAAGTTTTCGCGGGGCAGGCCGCAAAGGATAAATTTGATGAATGGCTGCCAGACGACACGGTCGAGGCGTTTCGCGAATATCTCGTTGGCATTAAAGGACCGCTGACAACGCCGGTCGGCGGCGGGATCAGCTCGCTCAACGTGGCGCTGCGACAGATGCTCGATCTGTTCGTTTGCCTGCGCCCGGTCCAATATTTCACAGGCGTTCCCTCGCCCGTGAAACATCCGGAGAAGGTCGACATGGTGATCTTCCGGGAAAATACGGAAGACATTTACGCCGGGATCGAGTACGCCGCGGGCAGTGACGAATCCAGGAAAATCCTCGAGTTTCTCCAGAAGGAATTTCCGAAGTCGTTCGAGAAGATCCGCTTCGGCACGAAGCAGAAGGCATCGGAGTTTTGGAAAAGAGTCGGAGCGCCGGAGGGCGATGACGTTCTCGTGGGGATCGGCATCAAACCGGTCAGCCGCGCGGGCAGCGTTCGCCTGATTCACAGCGCGATCAGCTACGCGATCAAGTTCCAGCGCAAAAGCGTGACGATCGTGCACAAAGGAAACATCATGAAGTTTACCGAAGGCGCGTTTCGCGATTGGGGTTACGAGATCGCGAAGCAATACTTCGGCGCGGAAGAGATTGACGGCGGCCCGTGGTGCAAAATCCCCATGGGCAAACCGGGCGCGGGCATTGTGATCAAGGACGCGATCGCGGACATCACGCTCCAGCAGGTGCTGACGCGGCCGGAGGATTTCGACGTGATCGCGACGTTGAATCTGAACGGCGATTACCTGAGCGACGCGCTGGCCGCGCAAGTGGGCGGCATCGGGATTGCACCGGGCGGGAACATTAATTACATCACTGGTCACGCCGTGTTCGAGGCGACCCACGGCACCGCGCCGAAGTACGCGAACCAGGATAAAGTAAATCCCGGCTCCCTGATTCTTTCCGGCGAGATGATGTTCCGCTACATCGGCTGGAATGACGTGGCGGATCTGATCGTGAAGGGTTTGAAGGGCGCGATCGCGAGTAAGCGCGTCACGTATGACTTCGCGCGCCTTATGGAAGGCGCGACCGAAATCAAATGCTCCGAGTTCGGCGATAACGTAATCGCGAACATGTGAGGGAACCGTCTCTTCTCCCCGCAGGGCAAGTGACGCGCTTGCCCTAGCGTGTGCTTGCTCTGAGGCGCGGAACAATCGTGTTCCAATCGGCCTGGTGTTTCTGTTACACACACGGAATGGCTTCCACCTCTCTCTGGCCGCGGTTTCAGCAGTATTTTCTGCGCTACGATGATCTCGATGTCTCGATCGACATCAGCCGAATGCGTTTTTCGGATGATTTCTTCGGAAAGATGCAGGAGCGCGTGGAGAAAGCTTTTGCCGCCATGCGCGAACTCGAAGCGGGTGCGATCGCGAATCCGGACGAGGGGCGAATGGTCGGGCATTACTGGCTCCGCGATTCCAAACTCGCGCCAACTCCCAAGCTGCGCGCGGACATCGATGAGACTAATGCGCGCATCAAACAATTCGCCGCCGACGTGCACAGCGGGAAAGTCGCGCCGCAAAACGGGGAGCGTTTCAAGCATGTGCTCTTGATCGGCATCGGCGGCTCGGCGCTCGGACCACAATTCATCGCTGACTCGCTCGGCAACGCCACCGATCCGCTCGATATTTATTTCCTCGATAACACGGACCCCGACGGATTCGATCGCGTTTTCCACAAGATCGGCGATCACCTCGCGCACACGCTGGCGGTGGTCATCTCGAAATCCGGCGGAACAAAAGAGACACGCAATGGGATGTTGGAGGTCGCGGCGCGTTACAAGCAAGGCGGCCTCGATTTTGGAAACCATGCCGTCGCCGTCACGGGCGTGGGCAGCGAGCTGGACAAGTACGCGGAAAAGAACGGATGGCTGGCGCGGTTCCCCATGCACGATTGGGTGGGCGGCCGCACTTCGATTATGAGCGCGGTCGGTCTCGTGCCGGCAGCGCTGGAAGGTTTTGACATCGACAATTTTCTCGCGGGCGCCGCAGCGATGGATGCGAAAACACGCACGCCGGAAGGGAAGCAGAACGCAGCGATGCTGCTGGCATTGATCTGGTTTTACGCGGGCAATGGCCGGGGAGAAAAGGACATGGTGATCCTGCCCTACAAGGACAGGCTGATGTTGTTCAGCAAATACCTTCAACAACTGGTGATGGAGTCGTTAGGCAAAGAGAAAGATCTCGATGGGAACGTCGTTCATCAGGGTATCGCCGTTTACGGAAACAAGGGATCGACGGACCAGCACGCGTATGTGCAGCAGTTGCGCGACGGCGTCTTGAATTTCTTTATCACGTTCGTCGAGGTGCGCAAAGACCGTGCGGCGCAACGGTTCGAGGTCGAGGAGGGTGTGACGAGCGGCGATTATCTACAGGGATTCCTGCGCGGGACCCGCTCCGCGCTTTACGAGAGCGAACGCGAATCGATTACGATCACGATCCCGGAAGTGAATGCGTTCAACGTCGGCGCGCTCATTGCCTTGTATGAGCGCGCGGTGGGATTCTATGCCAGTCTCGTGAACATCAACGCCTATCATCAACCGGGCGTCGAAGCCGGCAAGAAGGCAGCAACGCAGGTGTTGCAACTTCAGGGTCGGGTTCGGGAAAACCTGGGCGCCGAGCCCGGGAGAACCGCGGAGGAAATCGCACAGTCGCTCGAGGCGGACCCGGAAGATGTCTTTCATATTCTGCGACATCTGGCGACGAACGATCCGGCGATTCGTGTCTCCGGCGGCGACGCGATTGGGGCGCAGAAATATTCTTGGGCCAAGTAGGTGGATCTCGCGCCCCGTTGCCCGAAAGCTTTCGAGGACTATTTGTCATCGAGCGCGGAGCGCGCGATCCACCAATCCAAGGCTGGCCGCTGGCACTGAACGCCGGTTGCGCTAGGGTTTTCGTCTTCCCCTTTCGCCATGTCTACATCTGCTGAACCAAATTCAACGCCGAACCCGGACATCCAGGTTCCGATGCCAGACGTGGTGAAGTTTGTGCGGCAGCTCGGTCACGATCTTCGCAATCATCTCAACGCGGCCGAACTGCAATCGGCTTACATCGCCGAGCTCGCCGAGGATCCGGAGCTGAAAGATGAGGTCAAACGTTTGCGCGCGATGATTTCCGATGTGGGAGCAAGTTTGCAAAGCGTCACCTCAGCGCTCAGCGCGGCAAGATTGACGCTGATGCCATATGGCGCGACCGATTTCGTGGAAGACTTGCGCCAGAAGCTCGCGGTCGACTATCCGGACGAAAGTGCGGAGATAGAATGGAGCGTGCAAGTGGGCGACGCCACCTTACAGATCGATCCGCAATCATTGCAGCCGGCGCTGGCCGAATTGTTCGCGAATGCGTTCCGGCACGATCGCGGCGAAGGCGTGATTTCCGTCGAGGCGCGGATTGAAGTGGATCGTTTCGTCTTCACGATCCGCGAACCGAAGCGGAGCTTCGAACGCTCAACGGATAACTGGGGGCGAGAGCCGCTGCGATCGGTCGGGCAAGGTCATTATGGTCTTGGACTTCATCGGTCGCGAGCTATCATCGAGGCGCACTGCGGCCAGCTAAACGCGCGCTATGATTCGCCCGCATCTTCTCTCATTACGATGGTGGTTCTCCCGTTGGCCGAGACAGCCGGATAGCGGGGCGCCTGCGACGAACCACAACAGCAAATCCCCCACGTGAATGAAAACGCGCGTGCGCACGTCGATTGCTCTTTTGTTTCCACTCCGCGCCAACCTTGAATGGCGACTAATGCAAAGCCATGACCGCTGAAAACCGACGCATCCTGATCATCGACGATGAGCGGCCCATTCTGCTCACGTTGGAGGCGCTCCTCGGCCGTCACGGTTATCAACCCGAAACCGCGGCGACAGCGTCGTACGGGTTGCGGCTGTTGCAGAGCAATCCGCCTGCCCTGGTCTTGCTCGATTTGCAACTGCCGGACGCAGACGGCTTGCAAATGCTCGATCAGATCAAGCGGGAGCATCCGGAGACGCAGGTGATCATTTTGACGGCGCACGATTCGCTAAGTAACGCGATCGAGTCGATCAAACGCGGCGCTTATCATTTTATCAGCAAGCCGTACGCGCCGGAGGAATTGCTCAGCCTTATCGAGAAAGCGCTCGAGAAGCAATCGCTCCTCCGCGAAACGGAACAGCTTCGGGAGAAGACGCAACAGCTCGAGAAGCGGCTCGAAATTGCGGAGACGCGGCTGGCCCCCGTGATCAAAAGCAAGGTCATGCAGGAGATCCAGGAGTTAATCGAAGCGATGGCGCCTTCAGAAGCCAATGTGTTGATCACGGGCGAGAGCGGCGTTGGCAAGGAAGTCATCGCGAATGTGATCCACAGCCGGAGCCGGCGCGCGGCCAAACCGATGGTGAAACTAAACTGCGCGGCCTTTCCGCAGGCGATGATCGAGGGGGAATTATTCGGCTACGTGAAAGGAGCATTCACCGGAGCGATGAATGATTTTGCCGGCATGATCGCAGCAGCCAGCGGGAGCACGTTATTTCTCGACGAGATTTCCGAGATGCCTCCAGATCTGCAGACTCGCTTTTTACGGGTGCTGCAAGAACGCGAGTACCGGCCCCTCGGAAGCACGCGCACACTGAAAGCGGATTTTCGCGTCGTGGCGGCGACGAACCGCCCGATTGCCAGCGCGCTGGCCGAGAATCGGTTGCGCGCCGATCTCTATTACCGGCTCAACACGTTTCAAATCGAGATCCCGCCTTTGCGGGAACGGAAAGAAGATATTCCGCCGCTGGTGGCTGCGTTTCTAAAGCGATTCGCGCAAGAGCTCGGCAAGACAGAGCCGGAAATCGCTCCGGAAGCTTTTCAAAAACTGCTCGACTACTCGTGGCCGGGAAACGTTCGCGAACTGCAAAACGCGATGGAATACGCAGTCGTCCTCGCGCGCCAAAACAAAATCGGCGTGAAGGAATTGCCGACGGAAGTGCAGTTACCGGCTGCTCTACAGCAAACGGAGCGCAACAACAACAGTGGCACCGGCGTTCAGAATCTCGATGACATGGAGCGGAACGCGATCATCCAGGCGCTCGCCCAATGCCATGGGAACAAGAAAAAGGCCGCGCAGGTTCTCGGCATTCAGCGTCCGACGCTTTACAATAAGATGAAGCGATACGCGATCGAACTCTGAAGGAGCGGTTGGGCGAAATGTAGAGGCGCCTGCCGCGGCGAGCGCCTCTACATTAATACGAGTTCCCAATGGCCATCTCCCGTCATCTCGAAAAAGTTCTGGCGCATGCTGAGCGCGAGCTTGCCTCAGCGGGCACGAGGCGACCGACGGAAACTCTGCCGCTTTACAAGAAGTTCGTGAAGATCGAGGAGCACCGGCTTCGCTTAAATCATCAATCCGGAGGAGGAGGCCGGGAAATTTGCGCGCTCCGCGTCGAGCTGATCGATGTCTTGTTGCGCCACATCTTCGCGGCGGCCGCGGGTTTCGCCCAGCAAGACAAAGGCGTTTCCCCTACTCCGCTCACGGTGGTGGCGCTGGGCGGTTACGGCCGCGGGGAACTCAATCCCTTCAGTGACGTGGACGTGATGTTCCTCCACGATAAAAACGGATCGGGCATCTCGCCGTATGCGGCACAGGTCATCGAACAGACACTCTATCTCCTGTGGGATATCGGATTCAAAGTCGGCCACTCGACGCGTTCGATTTCCGAAGCCATCAGCCTGGCGAATACGGACATGCTCACGAAAACCGCGATGCTGGAATCTCGTCAGCTGGCCGGCGACCCACATCTGACGCGCCTCTTTCGCAAACAGTTCCGAGAAAAGTGCGTGCGGGGCCATGAGCGGGAATATGTGGAGCTTCGGATGCAGGACCAGGCCGCGCGGCACGCGAAATTTGGCGACAGCGTTTACGTGCAGGAGCCGAACCTGAAGAGCGGCTGTGGCGGCTTGCGTGATTACCAGAATCTTCTTTGGATGACATTTTTCAAAGAAGGCGCGCTCACTACCACGCATCTCGTCGGCAGAGATTGGCTAAGTGAGGCGGATCGCAAGCGGATCGAAGCAGCCTATGATTTTCTCCTTCGCCTCCGCACCGACCTTCATTACGCGACCGGCCGCGCGACGGACACATTGCATTTCAACGTCCAGGACCAGCTTGCGGAGCGGCTCGGTTATCCCCAAAGGCGGGGCACTCTCCGGAACGAAGCGTTGATGAAAGATTATTACGAGCACACGCGAAACATTTTTCGCGTGACGGAGCGGATTACGGAGCAGTTCGCGAGCGGCCGATCCTCAAGCACAACGCGCTCACTTTTTGGCTTTCTGCCCCGGCTGAAAACGCGGGAGGAACACGTCGATTATTTTCGCATTCGCAACCGGCAGCTCTTTCCGCAACGCCGAACCGATTTCGTGAAATATCCGGAAGCGATGATGCGAGCCTTTCAACTGGCGCAAGAACGGCAGTTGGACTTGAGCCCGGATCTGGCTGATCTCTTCACGCGCAATCTGGGCGTGGTCACGCGCGCGTTTCGCAACGCAAAGAGACCGCGGGAAATATTCAAGGCCATCCTTTCCCGCAAAGGCGAAGTGGGCCGCGTGCTTCGGATGATGCACCGCGTCGACTTTCTCGGGCGTTACGTTCCGGAGTTTGGGCAGCTCACCTGCCTCGTGCAGCACGAGTTTTTCCATCGCTACACCGCGGACGAACACACGCTGGTTTGCATCGACAAGCTGGACCAGGTCATGCAGACGGAGGACCCGAAATTGAGATCGTATCGCGAGCTATTTGAAAAACTCGAGGAGCCTTTCATCCTCTATCTCGCACTTCTCTTGCATGATACCGGCAGAGCAGTTGGGGCGCGCCCGCATTCCGAGGCCAGCGCGCTTTTCGCGCAAGGAGCCGCGATCCGCCTCCAGCTTTTGCCCGCGCAGCGGCGCTCGCTCATTCTTCTCGTGGACCATCACCTGACTCTTTCGAATATGGCCCAACAGAGGAATCTCGATGATCCCGAGACTGCGGTCGAGTTTGCGCGCATCGTGAAAGACCAGAAGAATCTCGATGCCTTGATGCTGCTAACGCTCGCCGATGGGCAGGGCACGAGCGCGGACGCCTGGTCGGACTGGAAAGAGTCGCTCGTCTGGCAGCTCTATCACGCGACCTCGCAATACCTTTCCGATCAGGAGGCGTTCTACGAGCAGACGAAAATCGAACGCGAGCTTTTACAGAAGCAGGTAACGGAAAACCTCGGAGCTGATTACGCGGAGGAAGTGGACGCGCACTTCGAGTTTATGCCGGACAATTATTTCCGGGCGTTTGAGGTCGGCGGAATCGTTTCGCACCTGAGGCTCTTCCGGCGCTTCCTGGAAAATTTGTATTTGCGCGGTGAACCACCCCTGGCCCCGGCGATCGCCTGGCAGGCATTCCCGCAGCAAGGCCACAGTATTGCTTCGTTCTGCGCATGGGATGGTCAGGAGCTTCTCGCCAAGATCGCGGGCTCTTTCGCCGTGGTGCCGATCAACATCCTTAGCGCGGACATTTACACACGCGGCGACAACGTCGTGCTGGACATTTTTCGAGTGTGCGACACGAAATTTCGCGCGGTGACAGACAAGCGCGACCACGCCCTCGTGGAAACGACCCTTCGCAGTGCGCTCGCCAATGAGAACTTCGATTTCGCACCGCTCCTCGATCGGGCGCGGCGGGAGATCGTCAAGCGGGCCAGCCGCGGCGAGATGGATTTCCCGACTCGCGTAACAGTCGAAAACAAGGCGCATCCCATTTACACCCTCATTCAAATTCAAACGCCGGATCGGCTCGGATTGCTTTATGAATTGCTCTCCGCGTTTGGAGAGGAACGCGTGTCGATCGCACTTTCGCGGATCAGCACCGAGAAGGGCGCGGCGATCGATACCTTCTATGTGGCCGATCGCGCAACGCGCGGGAAAATCACCGATCCACCTCGAATTGCCGCGTTGCAAGAACGGCTGCATCGGGCCGCGCTTGGCGCAGTTTAGCGGCCCGCTCCAAAAAACGTTTCCGATGGAAGCTTAGGTGGATCGCGCGCTCCGCCGCGCGATGACAATAATGATGCGCGGGAGGCGCATAAAATCAGCCATCGTGCGACGGAGCGCACGATTCACCTCGGAGGTCCAAAGTTCGAGCCGAAATAATCAGGCTGGCTGGCGGTCTCTTTCCGCTTAACTTCCCCCGCGATCGCCTCTGCCATGAATGTCCTGATCCTCGCTGCGGGTTACGCCACACGACTCTATCCGCTCACGTTGCATAAGGCGAAACCGCTCCTCGATGTGGCGGGCAAACCGATGATCGAGTGGGTGCTCGACAATCTCGTACCCGTACCCGATTTGGAGACCGTTTACGTGGTCACGAACAATAAGTTCGTGAAAGATTTTCAAACCTGGGCGGATGGTTACCGCCAACGGCAATCCGGGCTCGCGCTCAAAATTATCGACGACGGATCAACCGACGACTCGGATAAACTCGGCGCGATCGGCGATATTAACCTTGTCCTGATGCGTGAAGAAAATTTGGCGAAGAACGATTTGATCATCGTCGCGGGCGACAATCTCTTTAGCGAACCGCTCGTGGATTTTGCGAAATGTGCAAAAGACTCCGAAGCGACGCTGGCGACTTACGACGTAGGTAACCTCGAGGCGATCAAGAAATACAGCAGTATCACGATTGATTCTGCCGGCATCATCACCCAATTCGAAGAGAAACCTGCCGAACCGAAAAGCACGCTCACCGGGATTGCCCTCTATTATTTTTCGCGTGAGGTCGTGCCGCTTTTTCGAACGTATCTCGCCGCGGGAAATAATCCGGACCAGCCGGGACGATTCATCCAGTGGCTCTACACTCGCAAGCCAGTGAAAACCTATCAAATTAGAGGCACCTGGTTTGATATTGGAAGCAAGGAAACGCTCGAAGAAGCGAATGAGATCTTCGCGAAGTTCGCGCGCCTGAATCCAACGTAGAGGCGCTCGCCGCGGCAACCTCCTCTGCATTTATTTCAGACGCCCTTCGTCGAACTCGATGAGATCGAAGTAGGTCCGAATGTCTTTGCGACCTGCGCCGCCGGCCTCCTTGAGAAAATGCAGGAAGCGCGCCTTTTTTGCGGCGGTATCCGGCCGGCGGGAAATCATCGTCTCATTCCAATGCTCGATCGAATCCGGCGAATGCGTTGCGCCGTTCTTTTGCACCCAGTCGAGGATGGCGTCATCGTCATCGAGCCGATGAGCGGCCTCTTCAAACGCATCTGGATTCAACTTCAAAAAGGCCAGAAGATGTTTATCGAACCCGACGGTCTTGTAATTATATCCGTCGAGCAACCCCTTCCGATGAAGCTTGGCCTTGTCAATCAATCGCGGCAAATGCACGTAGCCGCCCAGCCGATCGTACGGACTGCGTGGAAGCAGTTTTTGCATTGAGCCCGGCTAAGTCGCGGGCAGAGGATGTGGCACCACCGCCGGCGGGGTCGCCTCCAGCTCCACGGTAACCGCTGGCTTTGACTCGGGCAGCAACTCCGCTTGAGTCAGACCTGCACTCCCGATAATCAGCTGACCGCAAAAGATTCCGCCTTTCTCCACTGAAATAGATTTCGCGGTCACGTCGCCGTCAAGCATGGCGTTGCGATGAATAATAACCGCTCCTTCTGCGACGATTTCGCCGGTCATTTGGCCGCGGATTTCGATGCTTTTGACCCGGACCCTCCGGAAAAATTGGACCACTGATTTCCGCTCCACCAAAACATGTTCCGCCGTAAGCCGCCCGGGGATCTTGCCGCTGAAATTGATCGTGGCCGTGCCAAGGCAATGCAGAGTACCGCGCAATTTGCCTTCGATCAACGCGGAGCGGCACGTCACGCTGCTGCTGCTGAGATCCCCTTTCGCGGTCAGATGTATTTGGCCGTGTGTTCGAATCGAGCGGCTGAAGCTTGTGGTGATCTTATAATCGCGCAGATCAATGTGCTTGCTGCACTTGGGGCAAATCGTCGAGGTCGCGGCGGAACTGATTTCTTGCGTGGCCTTGCAATCAAAACAGTCGATGATCGAGCTGTGGTGCTTGGTCCAAAAGCCTTCCAGTTTCCGGAAAAGCGACGGATCGGCAACGGTCTCGACGGGCTCGTCTTTCGGGCGGAGCCGCACTTCCACCTTCGGAGCCGACGGCACGAAATGCGCGCCGCATTGGCGGCACATCGTGCTCTTCGCCGCCGCATATTCCATCTGCTTAAAGCCACAGTGCGGACAATCCACACTGACTTTAGCAGGCGACGGCTTTGCCACGGTTCGCGGTCGCGAAAAGGTGGTTGCTTAGACGCGGGCGCCGAAAGCCGTCTTGGCAGGGGGCGTCGCCGGCTCTTCATTCCGCACGATCTCGGGTCTCGCCGCGGGGGTGGCACTTTTGCTCGCGGTGCTGCTGGTCACCTCGGACTTGCCGATAAAGGTCGCGCCCTCTTCAATGACGAGCCGCGCTGCTTTCAGGTCGCCCTGGAGCGTGCAACGCGATTTCAGTTCGCAACGCTCGCCCACGGTGATGTTGCCCTGGACTTTGCCGTAAACGGTAATCGATTTCGTTTTGATCTCGCCGCGAATATCCGCGTTCTCACCGATCGTGAGCACGCCGTCGGAATTGATTTCACCTTCGACTTTGCCGTCGATGAGCAACTCCTTTTGAAATTTGATCGAGCCTTTGATCTCGACGTCGCTCGAAAGAATGTCTTTGCCAGAATGTTCAGCCATATATTTTTTGGGATCGATTGTTGATGGTGGTGTCCTTGGTTCTTCGCGCTGCGTGAGACGGTTCTCCTCAGTGCCCGCGCTTAACGATCCTTCTCCGATCGACGACATGGGCTTTTGTGGGATGAATTTCTTCAGCACGCCGCATTATGGTAATACTCGATGGCTCTGTCAATGGATTACCGAGGGAAATCATCTTTTTCGCCGGAAATTTGCCCGAAAGACTTTGCAAGCCCATTTAGAGACACGAGCTCTGGAGGCGACAGAAGGGGTTCGCCGGCGGCGGCGGACACAGCAGAGCAGCCGGATTCCCTATCGTGCGATCCGGATAATCAGCCCGGGATGTTCCAGGCACATTGGAACGCGCGTCATGCGTGAGGAGCAATCGGCGTGCGTGAAATCAACGTTACCCTCCGGCACGAACGTCCTGATAATTCGCGCATCTCGTCGCGAGAATGAGCGCGCCGAAGACCAGAAATTTCAACGACAGAACCGCCGAGCGTCTGGCGTCTTGAACGAATCGAAAATCCAAACCTAAAATCTAAAATGGCGTGGGCCCACCAGGATTCGAACCTGGGACCAAGGGATTATGAGTCCCCTGCTCTAACCGCTGAGCTATAGGCCCGTTTCCCTCTGGAGCGTGGAAGTTTTAACTTGCTTCTTTCACGGTATAATTCACGGTTGACGTTATGGGAACGTCCAAACCGCGAAAAACATGGAAAAAAACTCGCCTGCAACATCTGATGCGCCATAGATCGGGCCGATATTATGCCAGAGTCTACGCCAATGGGAAGGAGGTTTGGGAACCGCTCAAGACTTCTCACTTCAAAGTTGCCCAGGCGAAACTGGCGGCGTTTCTCAAGGATCACACCGCCCGCGCATCAGTCGCACCTGGCTCGGAATTCGACGCGCGACTGTCTTTTGGGACGGCGATGAAAACGCACATCGATTCACTTCGCGGAGATCGCGACTTGAAACCGTCAACGCTCCATTACTGGGGGCAGATTTTCGCGGCACTGGTTAAGAGTTGGCCTGAGCTGGCCGCGACGGAGATTCGAAAAATCAACGTCAGTGATTGCGCTCTCTGGGCTGAGCGCTTTGGGAAGAAATCGTCCGCGACTCGCTTCAACAACACGCTCGGTGGAATGCGACGGGTGTTTCGTGTCGCGATCGAAGCTGGAATTATTTTCGTGGACCCGACTGCGAAATTGAAGCGAGTCCGCGTGCGTGCCAAACAACTCAAGTTGCCGAGTCGAAAGCAGTTCACAGAAATCATTGAAAAGGTGTCTCGCGCCGGCGGCTGGTGTTCGCGCGCGTGTGCCGACCTGATTCAGGGCATGGCTTTTACGGGAATCCGGAAAGGCGAAGCGGCAGAGGTCGAATGGGGAGATTTTTCGAAATCCTGGGGTGAGCTGATAGTCCGAGGAGATCCGGAGACGGGAACAAAAAATTGGGAAGTAAGGCGAGTGCCGCTCATTCCCGCTGCGCGCGAACTCTTCGAGCGGATTCGTGCGGAGCGGCCGACTGAAAAGCCCACAGAAAAAGTGTTCAAGGTGATCGAGGCTCAGAAGGCCCTCGATTCTGCATGTCGCAAGGTTGGCGTTGCCAGGATAACGCATCACGATCTACGTCACCTGTTTGCAACCACCTGCATTGAGTCTGGCATCGACATCCCGACGGTTTCGCGATGGTTGGGCCACAAGGACGGCGGTGCGCTCGCGATGAAGACGTATGGCCACCTGAGAGACGATCACAGCAAAGAGCAGGCGCTTCGCGTCAATTTTTCCTGAAACAGTCCGCGTGGTGGTTTGACACTGCGCGGAATGTAATGGAACGAAACGATCAATCTGTTGAGCGAGCTGCCTTCACGCTCGTAGAGTTTGCGGCCTTATTCGGCAAAAAGCGCTTGTGGGCCTATCGGCAGATGTGGGCGCAGCGAATCAAAGTTATCGAGGAATTCGGCCCGCCAATGGTGCCGATTAGTGAGGTAAGGCGATTACAGCGCGGGGCGCACTTGTTTAATGGAGACGATTTCCCCACGAAAGAGGCCGGCGCGTCAAAAACAGCGAGCCAGGCCGCATCGTGAGCGATCAATCCGACGCCCTGAACAAGCTCGCAAGGGACAGGGGCATCATTCCCGACATCCCGCCGGAGCTCGAATATCTGCGCGCGCCCAGGCGTGGGGAGCAGTTGATTTCTTTTTCGAAAAAGGTCGGCGAAATCTTGAACATGAACGGGCTTTATCGCCGCGGCGCAACTCCGGTAACGATCGATCCGGAGACGGGCCACGTCGAAGCGATGCAGCCCGATCGCTTCCGCAGCTATTTGGAACGGCATATCGTGCCGTATGTGAAGCGTCGCGGGGAACACGACGACGAAAGCGTGCTGGTGCCGGTGGTAATCTCATCATCGGAAGCTAAGGCCTGCCTGGATTGCGATGAATTCCGGTATCCTTTGCGCAAACTCAGTCGAGTAAATTTTGTTCGGCTCCCGGTCATGCGTGCTGATGGCAGAATTGAACTTTTGCCAAAGGGTTACGACCCCACGTCGCAGATTTTGACGACCATGGATTGCCTCGACTATCCGACCGATTGGACCCTCGAGAGCGCAGTGCGCTTTTTACGGCTTTTTTTCGAGGAATTCCCCTTCATCGATGAGCGATCCCTGGCAGTGCAAATCTGCGCCATGTTGACGGTCTACGGCGCCGATCTTCTACCCCTTGGTGCGAAACGCTTGAACTTCGCATACAGGGCCAACAGGCCGAGAGCAGGCAAAGGGTTACTCATGTCCGTCGCGATCGTAGGTCCGTGCGGCCCATTCGCCCAGATCCAAGCGATCCCCGATGATAAACACGAGTTGAAGAAGCTGCTGGACACCGAAGCGCTCAATGGCTCGCGCTACGTCATTCTGGACGAGGTTAGGAATCAACTGCGCGATTCAACACTTAACGCGTTTTTGACCGCCACGATTTGGACCGGGCGGCTGTTTCATTCACAACGCAAATTTGCGGTGCCACAAACGTCAGTCCTTTTTATCGCGGGAAACAACATTAACTTGTCGGCCGACCTGGCGGGGCGATTTTTGCTCGTTGATCTACACGTCGAAGAGGCCGACGCGCAGCGCCGCAAGATCAATCACCAAATCGATGAAGTTCATCTGGCGCGGCCTGATGTTCGATCGGACCTGCTGGCGGCCACGTGGGCGCTCCTTAGTGCCTGGGAGAAGGCCGGCCGGCCGTGCGCGTCGTCGGTTTACCGCGGATTCGAATGGTTCTCTAATATTTTTGGTGGGATTGTCGAGAACGCCGGCTTTGGCAATCCATTCACATCGTCCGAGCGTCACACTGATTTGGAATTCGATCAGATGTCTGCTTTGATCGAGCATCTAGCCGCGGGCGTTCGCAGCAAACGGGAATTCAAATTTCATCAGATCATTGAAGCCTGCCGTCAGCTCGGTGCTTTCGAAGCGCGGACGAGTCGCAGTGCACGCCATGAAACCGGCGAAGCGCAGTTGCGGCCGGCCGACAAGAGCTGGTTTGGTAAGCTTCTCGGAGATCGGTATGGCGCGACCTCCTTCACGCTCAGGGATGGACGGCGTGCGCGATTCGATAAGCGATCGTTCAATCGAAGCCGCCGGTATGTTTTGGAGATCATGTCGTGACACTTCGGCCAATGTTGCCTCTCGTTTGTAACCCCGGGGTTCCAAACCCTAAACCCGAAGTCTCCGCGCTCGCCGAGTGCGAGGCGGTCATCGAACGACCCACCAGCCGCTCTTTGATATTTTTCTTCGCTAGACCTATGCCGACCTTTACCCACCCCTACAACCTTTCAGCACCTTTACAGGATTTATTACCTATGGAATTGTTAAGGTGGACTAGGTAGCAGGGGTGAATTGTGATTGAGCCGCAACTGTTATCTAGTGGAGAACGGAAAATGAAGAAAACCTCCGCGACCTTGCCTTTTGGGGGGGTGGCAAGGAATCTATTTCCTTTTCGCTCTCCCAAACAGTTAAAAAGTATCGTTGGGTTTTCGCACGAGGCATCGGCGTATATTTTCGTTCCCTTTACCGGGACCACCTTGGGATGACGCCATGCGGCCCGCGAGCTCGATCCCGCCGCCTGGGCCACGCCCGCTTCTCCGTGCTTTTTAGGTTGCAGAGGTAGCGTTTTTTTGTTGTAAAAAAAGAGGCGCGGGTGTTTCCGCGATGGCACTCGCTCTCTTCATGCCGCTATCGGCGGTTGACGCGATCCGCCCAGGCACCCACGAGATCGATGTATCGCATGCGATACATGCCCCCCCATTGGTTGCCCAACGTGCGTTGTGCGGATGTCTCGCATGCGAGACATCGAGCGTGTCTCGCCGGCGAGACATCGAGCTCGTGGGTGCCTGGGCGGATCGCGTAATGGTGGGGATGTCACGCATTGCGTGACACGGCGGCGGTGGGGCATGTCTCGTATACGAGACATCGCGATCCTGACGAAACCTCGATTCGAGGGTCGGGCCAACGCGCGATGTGTCGCATGCGACACATCATCGCGGCCGTTGCCCTTAAGAATTTGGGACCACTTGGTCCCAAACCGAACTCCGAAAATCAGACTCGACCTCTCAGTTCACCTTCCGCCCGCGCAGCCCCGTGGGGGGGGGGCATGTCTCGGCACCGAGACATCAAAAAAGGACATCCTTTTTTGATTCAAGCCGCGCGATTTTTCTAAGCCTTGGAGGTAAAACGTCCGTTTTTGAAGACCAACAGCGCTTCCCTTTTCCGACGATGATAAAATCGAGCAAAGGTATCTGCAAGAGTTCGCCGCACTTTTCGAGTCGCCGCGTCAATCTGTAATCGTCTAAGCTTGGAGTCGGATCGCCGGATGGGTGGTTGTGCATAACGATGATCTTGTAAGCGCCGCCAGCTACGGCCGCGCGGAATATCTCGCGAGGATGAGCGATCGACTCATTCATGCAGCCAATGGACACGAGAGAGTGCCCTTGGACGTTATAGCGTGTCGACAGGATGAGAACCACCAAGTGTTCTTTCTCGGCGTCAAACCAGCTTACCCGCGCGATCACGCGGCGCCAGTAAGTGAGAGCGCTCTGGGGACTATCGAGTTTACGGGAGGGCGTGGCTTCTGACACGCGCACAACTTTCACCGCGTAGCTTTTGGTTGTGCTCCACGGTAGTTCGCAGTTCTCTTTTCTCATCTTGAACGAGGCCATCGAGGAATTCGGAGTCTCTCAGCCATTTCCGTCATCGATGGTTCGGCGGCCGAACAAACGGCATGTCGCGGCGCGGCTGGCGTTGGGGTGATAATGAATGGCTTTACGGTGAGTTCCTGCGCGTCTTGGCGGGCGCTTAGGATGCGCCGGAAATCGGTATAGAAGATTTTGCCTTTGATGAGCGGCAACATCATGCAGGCGAGCGTCCCCCGATTGAAGCCGGAGAGAAAGGCGAGCTCAGAAAGGTTGAGCGCATGGTCGAGCTTCTGCTTGCGTAGGACGCCGGCTCTTTTGGGTGTTCTCATTTTTACGAAAACACTCGTGGGCAAGCCAGATAGCAAGAGAAAACGAGCGCGCAAAATGCGATCCCTACCCTGCCCTACATTTTCGCCTTTGAAGGAATTGAACCAATATTTTTTGGACGCGCTGCGCTCAATTTGGGAGTGCGGTCGCTCTCCACAACCACACTCTTACCAATCCCCCGCGCGCCCGCTCGTCGGTAAGTTGTTCAACGGCAAGGGACGTTTGGAAACCATTGGTTTCCAAATTCTTTAAGGTCGCGATCGCGGCAATAAGATGGTAGCAGTCAGAGGCAGCTCAGTTCGACCGTTAGATGCGCTTTCCCTAACCGCAAACCAAGGGGGCGCCACCCTCGCTTCTTGAAACAACGCCGTCAGCGTACTACCTAGGGCCAAGGCCATGCGGACCGGGTCCCGGGCATAAGGATTATTGATTTTGCTAATTTGACACTTCCCCAGTTAGTGAAGATGGCCAGCAGACAATACAAGCTACTCAATCTCGCCGACCTGGCTCGCGCTCTCGGAACTCCATATAGCGCGCTGCATAAGTTGTGCATTGACTCAAAGCTCATTCCTTCGGCGGTCGCGGGCCGTAATAGACTATTTGACCAGGTTCGTCTGAAAGAGATCGCCGCTACCGTCGCTGCCAATCGCACGCGGAACGTCAAGCGGCCCCCGGCTGAGACTATCTTGAATTGATGAAAACCAATTCGGCGCTCTCTATTTTGTTTTTGCCAGCGTGCGGGTCGATGGCCGCCGGGAGAGTTTTGTTGGGGCGATTCTCTCCTTGGGCCAGCGCACTGGCAAACTCTTTGGCGTGCGCGCCGGGAGGCTCCGGGACCTCATACAACCCCGGCGCTCGGCTGTGCTCCATGACACACCGCGTTTCGGCGCCCGCCTTTTTCTTCTCCCTCTTTTCTAATTGCTTTATCGTGCGTGCCGGATTTCTGCGGCGCGGGAAGCGGCTGGTGATTTGGAACGTTGCTTGGCGGGTCCCGCTCGTATGATTCTGGTGCGCACGATATCTTCTTCCCCTTTTATGACAAACCAACAAAAAACGCCTGGAATCTTCGAAAGGGCCGATGCCCGAGAAGCTGCCCTCAAATGCAGGGAGCAAGTCGTGCTCGAAAAGGAAGCTGACCTCAAAACTCTGGAAGAACAGATCGCCAGCATTGAAAATATGGGCAGGCTGCGAGCGCAAGCCACGCCGCAAATTTCCCCGAGCAACTCCCCGAAAGCGACCGCCACGCTCAGGCGAATCTGTAATGAAGTGGAGGCCCGACGATCGCTGATGCCACAAGCTGTTTCCACGCGAAGCGCCAACGCTACTCCTCGGCTCACCGACGAAGAATGGGCCCGAACTCTAAGCGAAGTCCGCGCGCAACTCAAGACCGCACCGCCGGCCCTGCAAAACAGCGGCGGCCCCCGAGATGCCCCCGCCTCGCTGTCAGCGTTCAATCAAAAGCATAACGAACTCGTATTGGCTGGCAAAGTCGACGAATCATCGAGTTTTTACAACAAGTTCGCCCACCAATTCGGCCTATGAAATCCTCACCGCCCTTAAGCCTTTACGAAGTTCTGAAAGACGTGGTCACTCCCGCCGCCCGGACAGAGGCGGACAAACTCGAATCGCGATTCCGCGTGCTCTTGGATCATCGATATTTTTGTAATCCGGACGCTTTGCGGAGTCGCTTTCTTGCTGCCTCTGCTGAGTATTCAGCAAATCCAAACGATGCTAATTTTGCATTGCTGCGACAACGTGAGATCGAAAGTTTTTTCTTTCGGGAAAAGCGCCGCTGTCAACGTGTCGCCGTCGCCGCGTTTAAACATTTCGTCGCCACTTGCGTTGATCCGTTCTTTCGGCCGCTGGTCGACCGTGCGTTGTCTTTGGCTCGCACTCAGGCAGAAACAATCCACGCGGAAGAGGTGGCTCGCCATGAGAAGTTAACCGGAGAGGCGCTTACAAAGAGCAGCATCGTTGATCGAGCGAACCGGCCCGTCCGCGAGATCGAACAATTGGCGGCGACGATCAATTTCGAGGTAGTCTCACCGATTCAAGCACTCAAAGCCCTGGATGCGCTCTTTTCCGGCAAGTGCTCCGTGCCCCTCACTATTTTACCTGCTACGAACGCCGGAATTGTCCACGCGGACTTCGAGGGTTCACTCGAAAAATGGGCCCGGGAGGATCTCATCAAAGAAGCCACGCGGCGGGAAATAAGAGTAAACAACCCTGACGTGACCCGCGCTGATCTCATCGCAGCCATTCAAGCGCATGAGAACGCGCTGCGCGCTGGACCGCTGGGCAAACCGTCGCTTGCACTATTGGCCGGCCGCGCGGTGGCGTAAAAGGATCATCCGAAAGAGAAAAGCTGATGGCCTTCGGCGACACTCTCATGGCCCGCCTCGGGCTCGATACCAGCGGATTTAAAGCTGGATTGCAGAGCGCCACCGGTGAACTCAGCAGTTTCGCTGGCAAAATCGCAAGCGCCTTCGGAGTCTCGGTCGGAGTGGCTGGCCTGGAGCAAGGCATCGCGAAAGTCGTCGAATACGGCGCTCGTGTTCAGGATTTGAGCGAACGCTTCAACGTCAATGCCGAATCATTGCAGCGTCTTGGTAACGCCGCGGAGCTCCATGGTTCCTCGCTCGAAGGCGTCGCGAAAGGCTTCAATAGGCTCGAGATCGCCCAGTCCCGAGCCCTTGGAGGGAACGATGTTGTAACGGAATCCTTTGCCGCCCTCGGCATCACCCTCGACGATCTCAAGTCCCTTACCCCGGAAGAGATCATGATGAAGATCGGAAAGTCTTCCATGAACGCCGCCGATATGGTGCGCGTCCTCGGCAGATCCGCGCTTGACTTGCGTCCCACTCTCTCTGGCCTGGCTGATGGGACCATTGAATACGGCAAGGCCATTGCAGCCATAGATATTAAGAACTTAAAGGAAGCCTCTGACCTGTGGAAGAGCTGGGGTCAAGGCTTCACGGTCTCTAGCGGTGCTTACCTTGGTGAGCAGTTATCCTCGGCGAAAGCTGCAGTTAGTTTTTGGAAAGACGCCTTCAGCAAGATAAAGAATTCTGGTATATCCGCATGGGAATCGATCCTCGACGCGCAAAAGCTTGGCATCGTAGTTGGCAAAGCGATGAAGGACGCCGGTAAGGCCCCGGAAAAGATCGACAAGCCTAAGCGCACATTTGCTCCCGAGGGAGACGGCGAAAAGCCGAAGTCCGAGGCCGAGCTCGCCGCAGCCAAGAAAGAGCGGGAGAGAAATCAATCCTCCCTCGATCATCTAGCCGAGATGAATCCGGCGCAGGATGTTGAGATGCGCAACAACGCCCAGGCGATGTATGCCCATCGGCAGGCGCAGGAAGTGAAACGCCTGGAAGCGCAGGCCGACCGGCAGCGCGATTTGCAAGACTTCACTGGAGCCTCCGCCACCAGGGCTCGTGCCGATACCATGCGACAGGGCATCAGCGGGCTAAAAGAGAGCGATAAGGAAGTCGGTCAGTATGGCAAAGCCATGAGGGATGCCTTGGATTCCTCCACCCTGCTTCTCTCGATCCACAATAAGCTCGATGTCTCCGCCGACCTATGATCGCCGCCATTAGAAAGCCTAAGAAACCCCACCGGTTTCGATAAGATGGACATTTACCTCAATCTCGCCACCCAGTCCTTCGCCAGGAACTTCCGCGGCGCGCAAGAAGTCTCCATCAACCTTACCCAGAACAACGATACATCCATCCGGCTATATCTCCTCCAGCCTTCCCGGTCTCCTATCTCTGGTTTCCCATTTCAGTTTGATCCCACCAGCGGCGATCCCAGCTATCAAGCCATCATCTCCCTCCGCGATGTGAGCGGCTTCCCTGTTACCCTTTGCAGCACCCAGCCTTTAACTGCCATCCGGAACGGCTTCTCCGGGATCCTTTCCATCAACACTCAGGGCATCGCCAATTTCCTGGCCGGCCGCGCCGAACGCGAGTGCGTCTTCTGCCTCGACTTGGTGGACGGCGGCTCCGGCTATAAGACCAGCCCTTTCCGCAAATCGATCGTCCTTCGCGCCCTCGATCTCGGCACGGCCCCCGGCACGCCCCCTACTATCCTTGGCTTCTATTACCGTCCCGAGATCACCGGCCTTTCTGGTGGCGGCGCAGCGAACGCCGATGGCATCGCCAGCTTCGCGTTCTCGCTCGGCAGCGTCTTCATGTTTGTGGTGAACGGGAGCGGAAGCCAATGGCGGCTCGAATCCGGCACTGCGGCTACCAATCTCGATGCCGGCATCATCAAACTTCTCGATACCGGTCTCAACCTCGTGCGCGTAGAAGGACTATAAAAAAGCTCGCTGTGATAAGCAACCGCCCACCGACTCCAACGGTAGGCCGCCTGGTGGCGGTTCTTGTCGTGTTGGCGGCCAAAGCGATTTGGGCAAGGTTGATTCTTCTGCCTGTGATTCTCCGCCTCAAAGGCCCATTCGTTCTCGATCGCGCTTGCGTTCTGGTCATGCGGTCCCCGCTGGGTTGGCCGATAGCCGTTTGCGCTTGGATTGTCTTGTCGGAGGCCGGCCGCGCGTGCTTCGCGCGCTGGTGGCCGCAAAGGTTCAGCGACAGCGAATTTCAAAGAAGATATCCATGGCTTTAAGAAAAAAAGCGGAGTTTTTCCTATTTCACGGTCGTTTTTCACGGTCTGCGACTCTTTGAGAGAACATTTCGAAACATCTTGAAGCAGTAATTTCCCCCACTCACCAATGAAGAAACGAAATGAAACAACCGGAAAAAGAGTCGCCTGCAATTATGAGTCCCCTGCTCTAACCGCTGAGCTATAGGCCCGCTCGACAACCGAATATCACGACCAGCCGATGATGACCAACCCCGAAAGCGCCTGCTCGCGAAAACATTCGCATTTCGGGCCTGTTCACCATCGTCAGCCCTTCGAATTGTTGCTTAGCCGCACCTGGTCGCTATCGCCATCACACAACCCTCAGTAGTCGAAGGTGCGATTCAGAAGCAATGAAACTTCAATTTCTTAAGACGAACATCGGCCTGGTTGTTCTTTGTGCGGCGATATCGACGGTCCCCCTTGCTGGGTCAGCTCAAACAACTCCTGGTGCGCCCTCGACAGAAACCGCAACCCCGGAACAGAGAACACACCATGACCACAGGTCTAATTACGGATTGATTGGACTTCTGGGGTTGCTGGGCCTCGCCGGCTTGAGGCGGAGGAAACACGACGTTCGTCCTCAGGAACGAACCGATGATCGACCACCGGCAGCTCCAGGCAGCTACGTGAGCGATTTGAAAACCGAAAAGCGAACGAAGCCGGAATAGATGGCGCCTCACCCGGTGCGCCTCAGAAGGATTGGCTTTGAGGGATGGGAGGGTGAGGCTCCTGCCGAGCCGCCGCCTGCGGAACTTTCGGCTGGGCGGAAGCCTCGCCCTCCCCGCCGGACAATCCGAGTTCAAAATCCTCGGGCGGTCCGAAGATTAACGATCATTGCGACGGTCGTGGCGCCGGTCCCAATTGTGGTGCCGGTGGTGTTCACCCCGGATGTAATGACCATGAATCCATTCATGGCGGTGATGCGACCAGTGGCCGGGCGCCCAAATCATCTCCCAGTCACTATCCCAGTATGTCGCCCCACGGTAGTAGCCTCGATCCCCGATCTCTATGCTGATCCGGCCCGCGTTTGCGATAGACGGAACGAGAGCGGTGGCAACAACCACGGCTGCGATCAAAAGTCTGTGTTTAATCATAATTGCAACTAATTCGTTCCGTGAGCGCCGGAAACGCGTGTTTTTTCTTTATTAGCTCGCAGCGGTTGACGATGCCATTTATTTTCGCCATTCCTCCACGCACAATTGCAACTCCTGAAGAGGCTAGACCGCACCGGCTCCGCCCACGGTTGTCGAGCTAACCCGGTTCACACCAGCTACGCCAGCCCTCGGTGAGTTCCAGCCAGATCCATTTGGCTATTGCCTTTACCAGGAGTCCAACGTCGGTCGGTCTCAGGGTGAAACCAGGAATGAGGCAGCGCCGACCCCGATTTCTCTTCCCGATCGTTCCTAAACGCCGGCGCCGACGGGCGATCTGGGCGAACCGGCGATTGTAAGCGCGGATGAAGTAAAAGAACGGGCGGGAGACCGCATCCGAGAAGGGCGGCACGAGCAACGCTTTGATTCCGATTTTGAAAGGCTGTGAGGCGATGCCCAGATAGTAGAAGCCGAGATCCAAAGTGAAGGCGAGACTCATCAAATCGAACTCACCCATGTATTCGTATTTGTCCTTGAAGATCGCTTCGAACCAGGAGCGATGGCTCAGAGCAAAATCACGGTTGTGGCGCTCGACCCGTTCCTGCATCGGTTCGCCGCGCCGTTGCGCCGTGATCAGCTCGGCGGCGCTGGTGGCCGTGAAAGAAATCCAATCCATCCCAGGACTGTAGAATGGGTCCATGAATGCGGCGGCGTCGCCAACAAGGACGAAGCCGTCGCCGGCAAAGGTAGTGCTGTAGTAGGCGAGATTCTTTCGCCAATGCACGTCGCTCTCATCGAACTTCGCATCAGCGAGCATTTCACGCCCGACCGGGTGTTCCATCAGGAATGCTTTCAAGCGTTCGCCGATCCCACGGCCATCCTGCGGCCACTCAACCAGCCGTTGATCGAAGACGACGCCAACACTCGTGTCGCCGCCTTTGAGCGGGATCCACCAGCTCCACCAGCCGTCGCCGATGACGTGGTTAGTAGCCGTGCCGCGAACGCCATAAACCGCCGAGGCCCATTTAGGGAATTTCTCGGCAAGATCCCGGCCATCCCAATCCTTCACCCCTTTCCAGCGCGACCAGGCAGCCGCAGTGGGATGGGCGGTATTTGACTTCCACCAACCCTCTTTGCGCGCCAGCAACGCGCCCACGCCGGAAGCATCGACGACCCAGCGCGCGCGGACTGTCTTTGACTCTGCGCCATTCTTAAGTGTTATCGTCTGCTCCTGCCCAGCCGAAAGCTGCACATCGATCACGCTGGCGGGCCGCAGCAGGTGGGCTCCAGCAGCACAAGCGCGGCGGAGCACTTCTTCGTCGAACGTGGCCCGGTCGAGTTGATAGGAGGGCAACCGGACCTGGTAACGCCCACCGAGCTCACTCGCTTCCTCAAGGTTTTTCACTTCGTCGTTGGTGAACCAGAACCGCAACCCCTGTTTGATGAGATGATGCTCGTTCAGATATTGCGTCAGTCCCAGGATGCGTCCCATGAAGTAGGCGCTGATTTCAACGGTCGCCTCCCCAACCCGACGCGTGAGCTGCGCCGATTTTTCCACGATCAAGACGCGAACTCCCGGATTTTGCCGGAGCAGCAGCGTGGCCGTGGCGCCCCCCGAAAGCGCTCCGCCGATAATCACCACGTCGTATGGGCGTTCGTCGTCGATCGTCATGAAAGTCTTTTTTTGATGCTTCCTTGGCTCCGCTGCAAATGCAATCGCGCGCTACGCGATTATTAGCCGCGGTCGCGACCGTTGCGGGATATGAACGGCGGATCGCCGCGGCACCTGATTCCGGTATCCGGCCGCCAGCGTCCGACTACGCTCGTGCGTTTTCGAGATGCAAGTGCGCCTCGCGAAGCTCGAGACTGCGTTCGCGCAGGGCGTCTTCCAACGCCGCGCGTTGCGTATCAAGCTGGATGTGGAGACGCCGCATCTCGAGGAGATTGGCGATGCGGAGAAGAACTTCAAGGTGGTCGAGGGGCTTGAGCAAAAAATCGGTCGCACCCGCGCCAAGCGCGGCGCGCTTGGTTTCCTCGTCCGCATCGCCGGTCAGCACGATGATCGGTAGGAAGACTTCATCGCCGGCGGAGCGAAGGGCGTGGAGGATCGCAAACCCATCCACGTGCGGCATCATCAAATCGAGCAGGATCAAGTCCGGCGCGAAGGTGTCACAAGTTTCAAGGGCCAGGCGGGAATCCGTGACGGACCTTAGTTGTTTGTAGTCGGCTTCGGAAAGCATGTCCTCAAGGAGCGCGACATTGAGAGGCTCGTCATCGATGATGAGAATTTTCATCTTGCCGAACGTCCTTGTATCGCCATGCCAGCCGTTTTGCATTCTGGTGTTCGAGGCAATCGTGTTCATGGAGCTTTCCATTATTCCACTCCTAGGCTGCGACCGAATCTTCCGTCACCCGGGGAGCAGACGTTTCGTCTATGACTCGGAGGAACTCCAGCATGTCGAGGGGCTTGGTGAGGTAAGCACGGGCGCCTGCCGCCATCAGACGTTCGATCTGACGCGAAGTAGCATCAGCGCTGATGATTACGACCGGGATCTCACGCGTGGCATCGTCGCGTTGCAAGCGCGAGAGCACTTCCCAGCCGGGCAAATCGGGCAGGTGCAGATCCAGCAGGATCAGATCGGGGGAATGCCGGCGTGCCAGCTCAATTCCCAACTGGCCTTGCATCGCGGTGATGAGCTGGATGTGAGAATGCTCGGCCAGCATTTGCTCGATGAGCGTGAGGTTGGAAAGGTTATCCTCTATGTATAGGATTGTGCGCTTTTCCGCGTCTGATCCGTTGAGAAACGGAGATGCGTTGCGCTGCGCCGAGGCCGCGCGCTCGGATGGAGAATCGGCGCAAGCCAGCTCCACCCAAAAGGTGGTGCCCTGCCCGAGAGTGCTATTGACTCCGATGGACCCGTGCATGGCCTGCATAAGACGCTGACAAAGTGCCAGCCCAAGGCCCGTCCCTTCCACTGCGGTCTGCTCCGCGCCCAGGCGATCGAAAGGCGTAAACAATCGGGCCAGTTTTTTTTGCGAAATGCCAGCTCCGGTGTCGCTCACAATGATGCGCATGGCACCGCTTCCGGTCGCGCTGGACGAAACCGTCACTTTGCCGTCAAGCGAGGTATACTTTACGGCATTTGTCAGCAAGTTTAGCAGCACCTGTTTGAACCGCTGCCGATCGGCCATGACATGATAGCTTTGATCCAGCGGCCCCGAGGCCAAAAGTTCAATGCCACGTTCGGCAGCGAGCGGCCGCATGAGGCTAAGGGCTTCTTCCAAAGCGTCTGCTACGCAGACTGGCTCGAGGGACAATTGCAAATTGCCGGTTTCGACGCGGCTGATGTCGAGCACCTCGTTGATGAGATTAAGCAGGTGACGACCGGCGCTGATAATGTGACCGACACGAGTGCGCTGTGTCTCCGTCGGATTCTGTCGCTCAAGGAGTTGACCGAACCCGAGAATCGCGTTCAGCGGAGTCCGCAACTCATGGCTCATCCGGGAAAGAAATTCGCTCTTGGCGCGATTGGCGCGGTCCGCCTCTTCCTTAGCCTCGCGCAGAGCCTTCTCGATCCGGGCGCGGTCGGTTACGTCGTGCGCCACACAGAACATGATCTTGTCCGTCTCCGACCATGAAGCTGACCAAAGCACGTCGACCAGCGCTCCATCCTTCCGCGTGTAACGATTAACGAAGTCCGTGAACTTTCCGTCCAGCCGCAGGACATCCGCGACCTGATTAGTCATCACCCTGTCTTCGGGGCAAACGAAGTCGCTGTAGGGACGCCCAACCAGTTCGGCCGGGGTATAGCCCCACAATTGCTCGCAAGCTGCGCTGACGCTGACAAAGCGGCCCCACTCATCCATCGTGCAAATCACGTCCTGAGAGTTATCCATGATGAGTTGGTTGGCGTGGTGAGCGGCTTCCAGCTCGCGTTTGCTTTCGCACAACGCCTTCTCAGCCCGCTTCCGCTTGGAGATGTCTTCCACCATGATCAGGAAGTTGCGCGGTTGGCCGTCTACATCTCGCATGAGACAGGCGGTGCGGGTGATCCAGAGGACTTCGCCATTCTTCCGGATATACCGTCTCTCCACCGAAGAGCGCTGGCCGCCGGTCAGCAACTCTTCCGCATTTTGCTTCCCCTGCGGGATATCGTCCTCGCACGTGATGTCCATGGTGGTGCATTGCGTAAGTTCGCTCTCCGAATATCCCACCATCTGACAGAGCGTCGTGTTTACCTGGTTAAAGCTCTCGTCGAGGCCTACCACAGCCATTCCAATGGGCGCTTCCTCGAAGATCTGGCGGAAACCCTGCTCACTCGCCTCGAGGGCGGCCGTCCGGTTCGCGATCGAGCGCATCTCACGAATGCTGCGAAGGCATGAGATGACGAGAAAGATATCTTCGAAAATCACCCAGCCAGCGTGCTCGATGGATCGCAGCGGGCTGGCTGTCAGCACGCCGTAGACGGAATACGGCCAGTAAATTCCGCGCAGGAAATGGTCGAGCGCCACGACGATGGTCGCTGGAATGAGCACTCGCCAATCGCGGTAGAAGGAGAGAATGACGAGCGAGCCAAAGACATGAAAATGCGTTTCGATTCGTCCGCCCGTCAGCGCGATCAACAGAGCCGACATGAGCATCTGTGCGACGGCAATGACGTGCCGGGTCACCGCGGCGCCGGGCCAAATGCGCGTCAGCCAAATGGGAAAGATACTAATGGCACCGCCCAAGAAGATAGCTGCCCAGACATGAATGTGGATCTGGCTTGATTGGCCATTCCACGTCCATGGCGAGATGAAAAGCGCGATGAGAATTCCAACAAGCCACTGGAAGAACATCAACCTCGCGAACAGCCGATCCGTGCTTCGAAAGATTTCCTGCCGATGCTGCTCGAACAGCTCATCGGCGCGCTCGACGGAATAGTTGACGCCGCTGGCGCCGCGACTCATTTCAAACATAGCGCCGTGGGCCCGGTTTCGACGCGGCTAGCCAGCGAGCAGCCGAAAATGTGATCGCTAACAATGATGTGGCCAAAATACGTCTCTTTCGCAGTTGCAAGAAGCTCCCCCGCTACTGCCAAGCAGAGCGCATTCCACTGCGGCGAGAATTACCGGTCGTCCTTCCCAAACCAGCCAGGCTTTGGGTAGGCCGCTGCTGCCCGGCGGAAACGACAACCCGCCCTAAACAAAAGGCCTCTGGAAAATCTTCGGAATCCATCGTAGAAGCGGTCGCCGAATATGCTCAGCTTGCCACGAAGTCGGCGCCCCTTGGCCCTTGCGATCATCGTGCTGCTTGTGATCGTGGGGACAGCGGCGCCTGGATATGACGCGGTGGCTCAGCGAATGGATGACGGCTCGCTGCTCCTCTATCCGGAACTCATTCTAAAGGGTTGGCTGCCGTACCGGGATTTCGAAACTTTCTACGGACCGGCCAACGCTTACCTGCTCGCGGGCGTTTATGCGGTTTTCCAACCGGGAATATTCGTCGCGCGAACGGTCGGGCTCGTTTATCACCTCGCGATTCTGGCCGCGATTTTTTGCATCGTCCGCCCCCGCGGAATTGCCCTCGCCCTCGGCTCGATCTTGATCGCACACCTCTTTCTTTTGCCGACGGGGTTGGCGCCATTCGCGTGGATCGGAGGTCTGGCGTGCGCGCTTTGGTCACTCTTTCTCGCGACTGCGCGCCCCGCTCCAAAACAGATTTTTTTCGCCGGACTTCTCGCCGCCGTGGCCTTGCTTTACCGGCCTGATCTCACCCCGGCCGTGCTGCTCTCCGCGGGACTCCTTCTATTCTTCCAGCACGGCAGAATGCGCTGGACCTACCTCATCGGGCTCGGCCTTGGGCTGCTTCCAATGCTCTTTTTGATCTACGCGGCCGGTTTCCGGAATATCTTTGATAACGTTTTACTCTATCCCGTTATCTTCACCAATCCGGCACGGAAACTCCCCTGGCCTTCGCTTCCGCCCTACGTCATTTACCTGCTAGGTTTCCACCTTGTCGCCGCCTTCATTAACCTGGGCGCGGGATTTCTTGCCCTGCGCAAGGACGCCGGCTCCTGGTCTAATCGTCTCTTTGCCGCTGCCGCCATTTTTGCTCTGGGGACAACCCATGAAGCTTTGCAACGAATGGATAGTGGTCACGTCACGCTCTGCTGCTTTCTTTCCCTGGCCCTGCTTCCCGTCGCTCTCACGATCATCGCAGATCGATGGGTTGCCACGCCGGGTTCGCGCAGCCGTCCCTTACTGTTCGTGGCGGTTACGTTGCTGGTGGTGCAAGGATTGGCGCCTGAACTAGTCCACCTTGTTCACCAGGCAGTAGGCCTGGGTAGTTCCAGAAAAAAGGACGTGGTTTTTCTCGAACACCAAGGGCGCGGTTTTCCCGTGGATTCGATTTCGGTTGCTCGCGATACAGGCGGTCTTCTCGACAAGATCACGAGCCTGGCTTCGCGGGGGCAGCGGCTCTTTGTCGGCCCGGCAGACTTACGCCGGACTAATTACAACGACACGTTTCTCTATTATCTTCTCCCGCAGCTGACACCGGCAACTTACTTTCTGGAAATGAATCCGCTTTCGGCTAACCGGCCCGGATCGAGACTAAGCGCCGATGTCCTGTCTGCCGACTGGCTAATCCTTGATCATCGATTGGACGACTGGAATGAGCCGAACGACTCCATGCGTTTTGGTCCGGATGCTCCGAACCTTCTTGTGCAGTCGAGGTTTGAGCTTTGCGCAAAGCACGGTTCCTACGATATCTACCGTAGGAAATGACAGGAGCTCCTAAAACAAGGCTGCCCGCTTCAATAACTACCTTTGCAGCCTGAAGGACCCGGGCAATCGGTAGGTGCGGCCATGGTTCGTTTCCAAGGCCCAGGCAGAAATTTCCTGCTCCCCCGTCGGCAGGAGGCTTCGCGGAAAAGTAAGTCTCCATCCTGTCTCAAGGTAGTGTCGGCTCTCGTATTTTGTCGTTAGGTCTGGCCGGCGCCCCGTCACATCGGACAAGGCAAAGGCCTTCCAGTCCTGACCACGGCGATACGCGAGCAGAACGCAAGCCGGCGAACCGGCGTCGCCAGGCAGGTACGACCATCCGGAGGCGGCCAGAACATCTGCGCTTTCAAATTTAACGCTCTCGAATATCCCATATTCATCCGTCGCACGTTTGGGTCGACCTTCTGCGTCGTCGAGCACGGCCGTTTGCCTTCGTGGCGGGTCCAACAACTTGAGGCGATCGAGCACATCCAGGAGTCGCGCCAAGGTATCGGGATCTTCTCTGATGAGAAGAATGGCGCGACACATCTGATCGAGATCGAAAACCGCTGAAAATTCCAAGGCCCCCTTTCCCCGCTCGCGAAAGCTGTGGTTCAGGCGCAAATAGCGAAGTTCGAAGGGAGCGTTTATCGCGTATAAGATCAGCAGGCTCCCAACCGCCACGCCTGCGATCACGCTTCTCTTCTCGGACCTCGATGGCGTCAGCTTTCGGTCTTGAGCTATCACCGACGCCACCAGACCAATCAAGCTTACGATCAGGACCACGGAGACGCTGGTGTATCTCGAATCCAGAGCATGCGCCGGTCCGGAGTGTATTCTTGCGACTGATGCCATCATCGCGCTGGCAATGACATACGCACCCAGCGCCACCCAAGGTGCTGCGTTTCGCAATGCTACGCGACGCAGAACTAACTTGGCAGCGATCCAAAGGTATCCGGCCACAAGAACACTTCCAAGCATAACAGGAAGGACGAGAGGCTTGCTGTTTGGAATCCGCGCCAGTGGAGCGCCGAGGAATCCCGCGAAGTAAAGCAAGTAATCGAACCATCGGGTGGTGGGCGGGGTAGGTTCGCGTGCTGGGTAACCGGGTAAGTAGGCAAGTGTAACCAGCACAGCTATAGTGATCCAGGCCGCTGGAACTGGAACCCTTTCCCGCCGGCAAACAAGCACGACAAAAACGGCCGGCCATATCAGCAACCCATTCCCGAAAGAGAAAGTGCCGGCCAAGGCGAAGGCCAGGGCGCTGGCAAAGCGAACGAGGACGCCCGCCTCGGAAGTGATGCAGACTATCGCTCCCACGATGCAAAGATTCGAAAGAAAGACCTGGAGTTGAAAACCCCAGAGCCAGTTTTCCGCCTGGATAAGCGAGAAGAGGAAAAGGTTGATGAGCGCCCAGAGCGCCGGTGTTTCGTGGTCGAGCCTCTAACTGTGCGCCACAGAAGGAGGTAGATGCCCGCGGAGGTTAGGATGCACAAGAAAAGGGAGAAGAACATTTCCGCTCTCAGGCTCCCGTGAGTGAGCTGGATTAGGGCAAGATAGATCAGTCGCGGGATGAGAATGCGGTGCCCGTTGTGCGCGCCGTAGAAGTCGGCAAAGGTCAGTTGGTGCGAGTCCCATTTTCCCAGGAGCGTAAGGACCGACCATTCGTCGCCGTAGGGAACATTGACGCCATAATGATTGATGATGGCGGCGATCAGCACTATCGGAAGAAGCGCGAGAAAAAAGAGAAGCCGATTGAGCCTCGCGTGGCCTGACGCTACCACCGCCTGCGCAGCGCTCGATGAAACGGCCATGCGCTCCCAATGACGCCAACGCCTCACATTTGCAAGTCAGCGTCTTCTCGTCGCCGGGCTGGCTTCAGCTCATGAACTCTCCGATCGGCGACATCGGTTCGATGTGATCGCAAAATATCTTGAAGGTTCGCCAGGATCGGAACCGCGAGAACCATCCCTGGCGTCCGCGGCCTCCGACAGAATCCCTTTCCCTAGCCGATCGCCGGCTGTTTGTGATAGTCTACCCCGATGATGCGTTTGCCCGCATTCCTGCTCAGCATTTTTCTGGCGGCATCTTTGATGACGGAGGATGAGTTGCCCAAAGATCCTGGTGAGTCGCTCGACATCGAACCGCCTTTGTTGATCCAGGAAATTCCGAGCCGTGGCCCGGTGCAGTCAACACCGGGAGTCGCCCCCGAGCTCGATCCGGAACGGATCCAGATCGCGGTCGAGAAAGCGAAGAAGAGCGCTGCTGCCGGCGAGCGACTCTACAAGAGCGGGGTGATTGCCAAGGTCGAAGCGGAAAACCGGTCGTTGAAAGTTATCCGATTGGAGACCGAACTCGCTGAGGCCTGGCTTGAGCTCGCAAAGCAAACTGTTGCATCGCAACAGAGTCGATTCGATGCCAGGGAAATTTCGCAAAGCGAAATGGAGATCGCAAAGACCACGTTGGTGGCGGCGACCAATGCAGCGCAGACGGCCGCGGCGCGACGCGACCGCGCGGAACTTGACGCGGCGCTCTTAAATCTCAGCCGTCAGAAAAGACTTCTGGCCTTGGGAAGCGGAAGAAAATCGGAGGTCAGCCGCGCCGAGGAGAAAGTGGCAGCGCTCCAGCAGAAGAATTGATGTCACCGCGAGCTTGCGGCTCGTGTCGATCGCGTCTACAGGAAGGCGGCTGCAAGGCTGGGCTCCAGTGCATTGCGAAAAATCTATGCTATACCTCTTGACGACTTCTTGAGCATCCCGTTGCATAGCAAACGCTGATTGAAAACCTCGTGAAAGTTCCTGTTCGAAAGCCGATTCTTTGCGCCGCGATTTTTGTCTTCGCGGCGCAGGCCAGCTTTGCCAGTTCGTTTCCTTCTTCCGGACCAACCACCCCGGGAAGCGAGGCGCGGCTCCGTGGCGGATTGGCCATGGCGCCGGCAAACGCCCCGCTCTCCGTGAAGCGCGCCATCTGGGCGGCTAATCAATTGCGCACGAAACCGTATCGATACGGCGGCGGCCATCGCTCCTTCAATGACAGCGGCTATGACTGCTCTGGCACTGTTTCCTACGCTTTGGCGGGCGCCGGCCTTGTTAGCGCCCCGCTGAGTTCAGGAGAGTTGCGCGCCTACGGAAGTCGCGGACGCGGGAAATGGATCACGGTGTATGCTCGAAACGGTCACGCTTTCGCCGTGATTGCCGGCCTTCGCCTGGATACTACTTCTTTGCACAATCCCTCCCGCCGTTGGGCGCCTCGCTGGCAATCCGCCGAGCGCATGCCGTTTGGCTTCGAAGCGAGACATCCTTTCGGTTTGTAACCGCCTCTTTCCGCTCTTCCTCTTCCTCTCCCTCTTCTTCACTCCGTTCTTACCTTTTAGAGGAAGAGGAAGGGCGAGTGAAATTTGATGGCAGTCGCGCATCTCCGTTCTAAGGTGCTCGACTTATGGTTCATCCCATTTTTCGCCGCGCGCTCTTCGCTCTGATAACAATTTCAGCAGACCTCTCATCCGCCGGGGCGGATGAAGGGATGTGGTTGTTCAACAATCCGCCCCTCAAGCAATTCAAAGAGAAATATCAGTTCGAGCCGACGCCGCAATGGCTCGAGCATCTGCAGAAATCGAGCGTCCGTTTCAATTCGGGCGGGAGCGGTTCATTCGTTTCCGCCAACGGCCTCGTCATCACGAACCATCACGTCGGCCTCGATACGTTGCAGAAAATCAGCAGCGAGAAAAACAATTACGCGCGCGATGGATTCTACGCCAAAACCCAGGCCGACGAACCACGCGCAACCGATCTCGAGCTCAACGTGCTCATGTCGATCGAAGACGTCACGGCGCGGGTGAATGCGGGGGTCAAGCCAGGGTTGAACGCGGAGCAGGCGGCTGCCGCCCGCCAGAAAGCCATCGCGGAGATTGAAAAAGAGAGCAAAGAAAAGACCGGCCTCCGTTCGGATGTCGTCACGCTCTACCAGGGCGGCGCGTATCACCTTTATCGCTTCAAGCGCTACGACGACGTGCGCATTGTTTTTGCTCCCGAGCAACAGATCGCCTTTTATGGCGGCGATCCGGACAACTTCGAGTACCCGCGTTTCGACCTCGATATTTGCATTTTCCGCGCATACGAAAACGGCCAACCAGCGAAGATCGAGCACTTCCTGAAGTGGAATGCGGAAGGACCGAAAGAGGGCGAGCTGACGTTCGTGAGCGGACATCCCGGGAAAACCGACCGGCAGCTCACCACCGACGAGCTCGCGCACATGCGTGACCACGAGGCGCCATTCCTCCTCAATATGTTCAACCGGCGCGAAGTTTTTTTCACGGCCTTCGCCGCGCGCAGTTTCGAAAACGCTCGCCGGGTGCTCGACGACTTGTTTGGCATTCAAAATAACCGCAAACGATACGACGGGTATCTGGCCGCGCTTCTCGATCCGGAAATTGATCGATCGCTCAAAGCGCGCGAGCAGAAATTGCGCGATGCGATGATTAAGGACGCGAAATGGAAAGGCACGCTCGCCTCTTACGATCGGATCAAGAAGGCGCAGGAGGAAACGGCGAAGGTTCTGCCAGTTTACAACTATTACGAAACGTTCCGCGGGCGGGCGACAGCGTCCTATCGCGCCCCGCGCGGTTTTTACAGCACGCTCTTCAAATATGCGCGCCGGATATTACGCGCCGGCGACGAGCGACCGAAGCCGAACGGCGAACGCTTTCCGGAATTCCGTGACAGCAATCGCGAGTCATTCGAGCTCGATCTCTTTTCGACCGAGCCGGTGCACGAAGACGTCGAGCAGGTCATGCTCACGGATTCCCTTACAGATTTGACGTCGCGTTTTGGTTACGGCGACCCGCTCGTGCAAAAGGTTCTCGCCGGAAAATCGCCGACCACTCGCGCGCTCGAGGTCGTGACCACGACGAAGCTAAAAGATCCCGCTGTCCGCAAGCAACTCTACCTGGGTGGCGCTGCAGCCGTCACGGCCGCCCACGATCCGTTGATCGAGCTCGCGCGGATCGTTGATGCCCCCGCGCGTGCGGCGCGCAAAGTTTTCGAGGCGCAGGAAGAAACCAAACAGCAGGCTTATGGCGAGATCGCGAAAGCGCGTTTCGCGATCGAAGGAACGAGCAACTATCCAGACGCGACGTTTACGCTGCGGCTGTCATACGGCGTAGTCCGCAATTATGAGCAGGATGGAAAACAGATCCCGGCCCTGACCAACTTCGCCGGTCTCTACCAGCGCTCAGCGGAGTACAACAACGAGCCGCCTTTCGACCTCCCGCAACGCTGGATCGACAAGAAGTCCGCGCTCAATCCGGAAACGAAATATAACTTTGTCTCTGACGCCGACATCATCGGCGGCAATAGCGGCAGCCCGGTTGTGAACAAAGCAAACGAATTCGTCGGCATCATTTTCGACGGCAATATTCAATCGCTCGTGCTCGATTGCATTTACGCCGACAAACAGGCCCGAGCCGTCTCGGTCGATTCCGCCGCTATCACCGAGGCATTGCGGAAGGTTTATGACGCGGGCGCGCTCGCGGACGAACTTGGAAAGTAACAAAGCCGCACCCTGTGACGCCGAACTGTCCGCCGGCTTGTCATCCTGAGCCGCGCAGACGGCGAAGGACCTCACCCATACCCACCACGCCACCCAAGAACCAACGCGCGCGACCTGAAGTGCACGCCTAAGGTAACGCGGAAGCGCTCGAGCAGATGAGAGGTCAGCGCTCCTCCCAAGGTCGCGGTCCCGTCTGCGCGACTCGGGAGGACAGCGTGCACGCGCGATCCCACTGAACAGCCAGTGCTACGTTTCGCGCGACTCGTTTACAACTGCTTCAGCAACGTCTTCCAGCGCACCCACGCATCGTCGCGCGCTTTCTTGTTCGCTTCATTGGCGCTCGGCATTTCGCCTTCGCGCATGAAGCCGTGCCCGGCGCCTTTGTAGATGACCGGTTCGTATTTTTTGCCGGCCGCCTTCATCAGTTCTTCCGCTTTCGGGATCGTCGCGTTGACGCGTTCGTCGTTTTCACCGTAGAACCCGTAAACGGGACACGCGATGCTCGCGACCTTCGAAGCATCGTCCGGGGCCGTCCCGTAAAATGAGTACGCCGCTTTCAGCTTCGCATTCATGTTCGCGTAGCTGAACGTCCACCCTCCGCCCCAGCAAAATCCGCACACGGCGAGCGAGCCTTTGCTCGCTGGGATCTTAAGCGCGTATGCAGACGTGGCATCGAGATCGGCCTGCACCTGCTCTTTCGGCAAGGCTGAGATCGCTTTCCGCGCACCGTCGACGTCGGCGTACGTCTGGCCGCTGAGCAGGTCCGGGGCGATCGCTATTACGCCGGATTCGGCGAGTTGATCGCAGACACCGCGCACCCAATCGGTCAGCCCGAAGATTTCGTGGATGACGAGAACGACAGGCGCCTTGTCCTTGCGCTCGGGATAAACCACGAAGGCTTTGATCGTCCGGTCGCCCGACTTGAAGTCGACCCATTCGCCGTGGCGCGAAGATTTTTCCAATCGTGCTTTAGCCCAATCCTGGGCGGAAACAGTTTGGGCCAGAATGGTAAAAGCAACCGCGATGAAGATGCGTTTCAGTTTCATATTGGTGGGTTATTCGCTTTAGACTAGACGGGCGGGACCGGCGTCGGCGAACCCCGCTTCATGAAAGGCTGTTGTCCTGCGTTGTTACTGTCAAGAATCTCCTCTTTGACCGTGGCTGTTTGTCTTGTAGCGGCGGTCTATGACCGCCGACACTCTCCCCGTCATCGTTAGGCGGTCATAGACCGCCGCTATAGGGCACATTGCAACTTCTCGCGCCTGCATCACGGTGCCTCGTGCAAATCGCAATCATCGGCGGAGGCGCGGCGGGATTCTTCGCCGCGATTGCTTGCGCACGGGCCAATCCAGAAAATGAGATTTCCATCTTTGAACGCGGCTCGGAGTTTCTCACGAAGGTCCGGATTTCCGGCGGCGGACGCTGCAACGTCACGCATGCCTGTTTCGATCCACGGACATTGAGCAAGCATTATCCTCGAGGGGAACGCGCGCTCATCTCGCCGCTCCATCGATTCTCGCCGAGCGACACGGTCGCGTGGTTCGAAGCGCACGGTGTCCGACTCAAGACGGAACCGGATGGGCGCATGTTTCCCGTGACGGATTCTTCGCGCACTATTATCGATTGCCTGCTGAGCGAAGCGAAAGCGGCCGGCGTGCGACTATTCTCGCGCAAAGGAATTGAGCAGGCGCGGATCAGCGGACAGAACACGTTCGAATTGAGTTTGGGCAACGCCGAGATCATCAGCTGCGATCGACTCCTGCTTGCCACCGGCGGTTCTCGCTCGGTCGCCGGCGCTCAGATCGCGCAATCACTCGGGCACACCATCATCCCGCCCGTGCCGTCGCTCTTTTCGTTGCACGTTTCCACACCGTGGCTTCGTTCGCTGCCGGGTATCTCGATTCCGGATATTGAAGTATCGGTATCCGGCACAAAACTGCGCGAACGCGGGCCGATCCTGATCACGCACAATGGCGTGAGCGGCCCAGCCGTTTTGCGGCTCTCTGCGTGGGGCGCGCGAGTCTTGCACGGCCTGGATTACCGTTTCATCCTTCGCGTGAACTGGCTGCCGGCTTCGACAGAGGAGACAATCCGCGCCCAACTGCAATCGCTCCGGCAATCAAACCCAAACCGTCACGTCATAAACTCACCTCTTTCTCCCCTGCCCGCCCGGCTGTGGGAACAACTCGCGCTTGCTGCCGGAATCGATTGTGAGACGCGCTGGACCACGCTCTCGCGCGCGAAAGCTCATGAGCTGGCCCGCGTTCTCACGCGCACTGAGCTCGAAGTGAATGGCAAATCGTTAAACAAAGATGAGTTTGTCACGTGCGGCGGCGTGAGCCTGCGCGAGATCAATTTCAAAACGATGGAAAGCCGCATCACGCCTCATCTCTATTTCGCCGGCGAACTGCTCGACATCGACGGAGTGACTGGCGGCTTCAATTTTCAAGCCGCGTGGACGACAGGCTGGATCGCCGGACACGCGATGGCGGATTCGCTTAGGTAGGTGTGGAGTCTCAAGAGGTTGTTTCGGTTTGCGAGGAGTTTGGAGATGGGAGGTTTGAGCTGGAGGGCGGAGTGAGGGCGATGCCAGTTGTAGAGATGGAGCCAGGGTTGAAGGTGGGCGGCGCGTTGGGAGGAG
>DASVJK010000104.1:0-26959 GCA_036385955.1 Chthoniobacterales bacterium
CCTCAAGCACCACCACCACGGCCGGTGGGCAAACTACGACTACGACCACCGAAAATAATGGGACGGTGACGGAGTTCATTCCGGGCACTTCGATCGTGCTGAGCACGGGAACGGGCGAGCCGGTTCACTACAAGTTCAGCAAAACCGTCACCTATGTCACCGCTGATGGAAAGGTGATCGAGGCCTCGAAGATTCGAAAGAGTTCGAAGGTCCGCGTCCACTACATCAAAGACGGCGACGACATGGTCGTGGATAGGGTGATCTACACCGACAAAGACTAGCCGATCACAAACCGAGGCCCAGGAATTTCATTCGAGATAGCTGGGAGCTTGGCCAATCACTAAGCTGCGGCAGCCGAAGGAACACTTCGCTGTCGCAGTTTTTTTTCACGCTCAAGCATCGCTGCTTATTGTTGGCTTCATGGATTAGCAGAAAAGGGAAGAGTGAAGTGAAAGGTGCTGCCCTCCCCGAGCTTGGACTCGACCCATATTCTTCCCGGATGTTCTTCGACCATCATTTTGGCAATGTAGAGTCCAAGTCCTATGCCGCGACGATCCTGGCTATTTATCTGGGAGAAACGCTCGAAGATGGTTTTGATCTTCTCTGGGGCGATTCCCTCGCCGGTATCGCTGACGGAAACTTGCACTTCTTTGCCGCCGGGGCCGGTCCCCTGGCAGCTTACGCAAATCTGGCCTTTAGCCGGTGTGAACTTAATTGCGTTTCCAATCAGATTTGACAACACCTGCATGACGCGGCTTCGGTCGCATACAACGCAGCCACACACGTCTCGAGGTTCCGCCTTCAGAACCGGTCCTCTGGCAGGTTACACAAATTTGGCCGTTAGTCGGTGTGAATTTAATCGCGTTTCCAATCAGATTTGACAACACCTGCATGACGCGGCCTCGGTCGCATACAACGTAGCCACACACGTCTTGAGGTTCTGCCGCTAAGGTTAGTCCTTTGGAAGCGGCGGCTCCCTGTAGTTGCTCTACGGCTTGTTTTATTATTTCGCTAACGTCATGCTGCTCGATGTGCAGGGTCAATTTGCCTACGGCTAGTCTTTCTACGTCTAACAAATCTTGAATTAGCCCGAGCATTTCGCCAGCGCTTCTATTTATTGACGAGGCGAGCTCTTTTACATCCTTCGGTTCTTCTAACAGATTCTGGGCTGCCATTGATATGTTATTGAGGGGGTTCCTTAAATCATGGCTTACGATAGCGAGGAATTCTTCCCTTGTAGTAAGAGTCGCCCTGGTTTCTTGGTGGCTCTCTTGTTCCTGGGATAACAATTCAGCGGAAGACTTGGCGGATGCCTGATGATGGGTCCGTCCCATTTCTGTAGCAGCATCAGTTCGGAGTCGTTCGGCGTCGATTGCTTCGTCCGTAATTTCTCTTTCTACGCGCAGTCTTTCATCTCCTTCAGCCTGGTGTTCCGCGCCGCTTCTTCCCGTATCCGCTCTCCCCAGATCACGAGAAGCGTCCGAATCGCTTCGACTTTGCAATTTGGCCTTGTCTGCTTCTACTCGTTCAGCATCCCGGTTTAAGTCCGCTTGATGCTCAGAGGCCAAATCTGAGTCGCGTAGCGTCTCGCCGGCTTTAATGGGTCCAGCATGACGGCGTACGGCCGTTTTCTCGCGCTCCCTTTGCCTTGGAGGATCTTTCTCGGATGCCATTTCCTTTACCTATGATTGACGTGAGATAAGGACTAATCATAGCAATAAATTGCCGGCTTATCCAGCGAATTAAACGACGAAAATTACGGCCCGCTGGAAGGAAAATCGCGGCATCTGAAAAACAGTTTGCTCTATGTCAGATAAACCCTGAAGACGCCAAAATCAGCGGTGGAGGGGTAGTTGTTAAAAGAAGACGATGGTCAGCGCAATCCCACAAAAGGCTATCGGGAAGCGTTTGGTTTGCTCAACGCGCTCTGCGATTTGAGCAGTCCATGGTCACGCGCCTGTCCAAATATCGCCTTGGACAGAGACGTGATCATCAAGCCATCGGCTTTTGATCGGATCCATTGGCCGATCGACAACGGCGTTGGATCTGAAGCTCCGTTTGGTCGCAGTGACCGTGTCAAAATCTTGACAGACCGCGAGGAGCCGATGTTCCAGCTCGGATTGCTGCGTCGGGGTCAGTCCAAGCCGTATGCCGACAGACGCAAGGCCGCTCGAATAGTCTCGGAACCACGCTTTCACCGACTGTTCATCCGACGGAATGCGTGAATACATAAACGATATTTACTTCAGCCTGACGTTGGCGCGCTGGAAGTCTGGGGCCATCCACGAAGTGCGTGTTGCCGGCAGAAAAAGGGCTGGCGGGAATTCGATGGTCTTTGAAGGGCGCGATGAAATCCTATCCGCCACGCCAGGAGTTCATGTGCCTCTAAGATAGTCATCCCAAGTGCTCTTCGGATTTCCGCCCCCGCGGAATCGCCAAACCGGACAAAAAAAGATCGTCGGCTCCAATATGCCACGGTCCTGATCACTCCCTAACGGTATTTTTACAAAAAACGTAAGGTCCACGTTGACGAGGACCGATTGCTTGAGACATTGAGCACAACTTTCGAAACACGCCCACTATGAAAAAAACGAACTGCCTCCATCTCTTGCTGACCGCTGCCGTCGTCGCAGCACTCCCCCTGATTGCCCTAAGCGCTCGCGCCGCCGTGGGCGATATCTACGAGACAAACAACGGTATGATCCTGAGATTCGGGTCCGCGGGTGGAACCCCGAGCACGTTTGTTCCCAATCTGTCCAACCCGAAGGGCCTCGCTTTTGATGGCAACGGACATGTGTTCGTGGCGGACGCTAGCCGCGGCACGATCTCCCGATTCAATGCGATCGACGGGGGGCAGCCGGTCACTTTTGCGTCAGCGCTCAGCTCCCCTGTTGGCCTGACGTTTGATCTACTGGGCAATTTATTCGAGTCAGATGCTGGCAGCGGCACCATCTTCAAATTTTCCACGGCGGATGGAACGAAAACCACTTTCGCCACCGCGGTCGGCGGACCCGCGGGTTTGGCCTTTGACGGCAACGGAAATCTTTTTGTGGCGGACTTCAGCGGCGGCGCGATCTACAAATTCACTCCAGACGGCACGAAGACCACTTTTGCGTCGGGACTCAGCTTTCCGGCGGGCCTGGCCATTGACAGCTCGAACAATGTCTTTGAATCCGACTCGGGCAGCGGCACGATCTTCAAATTCACGCCCGCTGGAACCAAGACCTCCTTCGCCACGGGCTTAAGCAGCCCTTACGGCCTGGCCTTCGAAGCCTCGGGCAATCTCATTGAGGCGGACAAGGACAGCGGTTCGACCTTCAGGTTCACTCCCGCTGGAGTCAGGAGCACCATTTTTCAAAGCGACTTTAACACTCCTCAATTCGTGGCCGTCGAGCCGGCGCCCCATCAGGTTCTGAATATCAGCACCCGTGGTTTTGTTGAGGGTGGCGATCACAATCTCATCGCCGGGTTTATCATTGGCGGAATCGGACCGGTAGGCACAACCGTCGTCGTGCGAGCGCTTGGCCCCTCCCTTTCTACAGCAGGAATTGTCGATCCGTTGCCGGATCCACTGCTCGGGGTACGCGACTCGAACGGCACACTCGTCGCCTTCAACGACAACTGGCAGGATGCCCCGATCACGCAACGCGTAGCGGGTATCCTCGTGCCCACTGACGTCCGTGAATCGGCCCTCCAATTAGTGCTGCATGGTGGTTCCTATACCGCCATCGTCACCAGCGCCAATAGCACGATCGGCACCGCAGTGGTCGAGGTTTATAAACTGCAATAGCAATCGGGTTCTGTTTGGCTCGTTCGGTTCCAGGCGCTCAGGCTATCCCTGAGACCATGCGCTGCACGTCTGAAAGCCACGATCCGGTCACTCGTTTAAGTGGAAAGAAAACGGCGAAGGATGTCCGAGCCACATCCGGCTCATTGGGCATCGTTGTGCGTCTGCGACGTCCGGGTCAGGGATGCACCACCTGATCGAAATCCCGAGTCCGCCGCAAGATGCGGAAGTCATTGTCGATAAGGCGATACGCATATCCCATGTTTCGCAAGGTCAGGCCGGGCGCCGCTCGCATCCGAGCCGCTACCTCATACCTGGCTGCCGTCTCCGGAAATCTCCGCATCAGGTCACCGAACTCGTTAGGCCGCAGGACCGCATACGTCGGCTGTAGTGCGTCGAGCAAGCCGGCTACTCTCGGAGGCGACAGATTCTTTGTTGCTCGCACCGCCACCTTCGAACCAAGACCAGGGAAGTCGTAAACGGTTTTGTTGAATGCGGCCAAGCCCATGAATCCAAGCGGCTCGAGCACAACCGTATCATCGGGGTTTTTCATCATCCCGGCGAGACTGTAGCCCGTCCGCTCCCGCACATTGACCTCGATCGTTTCCTGCACTTTTTTGTCGAGCGGCATCGAGAACGGAATATGAAGCGCATAGGAAAGCGCCAGGATCATCCCCAGCGCGATCGCCGGCCGCGGCGCCTTTGCGGCTAGTTCCGACAAGCCGTAACCGGCAACGATGAAAAGTAAGGCCGTGAAGGGCGGCAGGTACCACATGTAGTACGAATTCATGATGGTCGAATTCCGGTAAGCCACGAAACCGATGAAGGCCACGCCCGCGATGAGCAGGCCGGGCTTGCGCATGGCAGAGATTACCAGCCCACCAACGAAAAGCAGCAGAACGAGAGCAACGATCGCTTTTAAGACAATGTCCGGCAGAGGAGCCTCATAGGAAAGCCAGAACTCCTTGAAGGGAGCGTAATCGCGCCAGGCTCTGATGGTGAAACTCCACATCTCTTTCCACGACGCGGAGAAGAGTCCTATTTGGTAGGACCACGACTTTGCGACGATCGTATTCGGCACCGGCGAGCCGTAGTAAAGCGTCGCAAACGAGTACCAAGGCAATGCTATGGCAAAGGCGGGAATGGCAACCTTAAGAATGGCGCGCCGGTAAAAGAGCAGCAGCGCAATTCCGACAGGAGGCAGCAGGAACATAATAAACTCCGGCCGCGAGATGGTAGCGAAGCCACAGGCTACTCCGAGTGACCACCAACTATGCCTCAGGTAGAAGTATAAGACTGCTACAGCGATTGCGGTGACGACTTGCGTCTCCATGCCGCCCATTCCAAAGAAGATCTGAAGCTGATCGCAGGAAAGATAGGTAAGCACGAGAGCCTGCGCCACCCAGTGAAATGCCAGCAGGACGCCGATGCGATAGGCAAAGTAGATTGTCGCAACAGAAGCGACCAGGCTGGATAGACGCAGAAGGAGAAGCCCCCGGTGAAACAGCTCGCCTACAATCGGGATCAGAACGCTAATCGGAGACGTGAAGCTCTGGACACAAGGCTCGCTCGCGTGGTGGGTAAGCCCAAACCCTTCCCACACGTTCCGCGCGGCCGTTATCGTGATAAGCGCGTCTTCCCAGACGCGACCGGTGTAGAACCAGAATATAAGTCTCGCGACGAGAGCCAGGGCAATGAAAGCAGAGAGAATCGGATTATCACCGAGCGTCCGGATGATCGATCTGGTTCCGGTTTTGAAGCGGATTGCGCAGAGATCGTAGAACTTCACTTTCTCTCCATGAGCAGGGCGAATGCCGTGATTCCACGTGGACGATTAAGTTCGAGCGAGAGCTTGCTCAAACCGAACTGGAAAGTGCGCCTACTCATAACCACGAAACTACGACTCATTGGCAATGCGGATGCCATCACGCCAGACATTCTCAAATATTACTGCCGCTCCACTTCAGTTTCTGGCGGACCACGCCGAAGAACGAGACTCCTGGCAGAGACGCCAACGGCAAGACACGGTGTGACTTCCTGATTGCGACCGTGCCGCCAGCTTCGATATGCATCGGTTCTCGACCATCGACGGTGAGGAAAACGGGATACTCTCGTTCGGTTACTTCGATCTCAATGACGGCGTTTTCGCCCACGATGATTGAGCGGTTCGTAAGGACGTGAGGGCAAATGGGCGTGATCACAAACGCGCCTGACTCCGGCGCCAGAATCGGCCCGCCGGCGGAAAGCGAATACGCCGTCGATCCCGTAGGTGTCGCCACAATCAATCCGTCCGCGTTGAATTCGGTAAGTGGTTCGCCATTTACACGCGTCTTCAGCCGGACCAGGCGCGACACTTCGCCACGGCTGAGGACCGCATCATTCAGGCCGGTCATTGTGTTGGACGCTTTCCCAGCGACGTGTGCAGTTACTTCAAGCAACGTCCGATCGCTAAAAACCATTTTCCCGGCCGCGATGCACTCAACCGCCTCTGCGCAGGCCGAAGAGTTTGCGCAGGTCAGGAATCCAAGCGAACCGACATTGATTCCGAAGACCGGCTTGATGAGATCGCCAAGCTGTCCGACAACATCAAGAATCGTTCCGTCGCCACCGAGCACGACCAGGAGGTCCGCCCGCCGGCCGAGGTCATCGATCGTGCAATCTGAACCGAGGCCCGCAAGCGCCGCCGTTTTCGCTTCGAGCAAGACCGGCAGCTTGAAACGCTCGAACTCCGCGCCCAGCACCCGGATCAATTCGGCCACGCCGGGTTTTCCGGTGTGCGCGATCAGACCGATTTTCGTCGGACGCATATAAAGAATTCCTGGTTGCCGTCAGCGCCGGTGATCCCGGAGCGAACCATGCCAGTCACATTGTGACCGGCGTTAACGATGAAGTCGCGAATCTTATTCTGCGCTTTCTCGTGGAGCGCTGGATCACGAACGATCCCGCCGTGCGCAACGTCCGCAGCCTGGAGTTCAAACTGTGGCTTGATCAGCGCGAGGATCACACCGTTGGGAGTTACCAAGTCGAAAGCGTTCGGCAAGATTAAAGTCAGCGAGATGAATGAAACGTCGATCACGCATAAGTCGATTCGTTCGGGCACGTCATCGCGGCTGAGGTATCGAGCGTTCAGCTTCTCACGCACGACCACGCGCGAATCATTCCGGATTTTCCAAGCTAATTGGCCATGCCCCACGTCAATCGCGTAAACTCTGGCCGCGCCTCGTTGCAGCAGGCAATCCGTGAATCCGCCGGTCGAAGCGCCGAGATCGAGTACGGTCAATCCTTGCGCCGAGATTTCGAAGTGATCGAGCGCGCCTTCGAGTTTCGTGCCGCCGCGGCCGACGTAAGGCGAACGCGCCTGAAGCGACACGGCCGCTCCTGGTTCCACCATAACGGAGGATTTGTTGATGATCTGATCGCCGATTTTTACTTCGCCGGCCATGACAGCGCGTTGCGCCTGCTCGCGGCTAGCGCAAAGTCCCTGCTCCACGAGGAAGATGTCCAGACGGGACCTCTTAGACTTTACCATTTTATCTTCCTCCACAAACCTCTGCGAGCGCGGACGCGATGGCTTGGACGGCCTGGCGCAACTGAGAGGGCGTGATGCAGAAAGGTGGCATCAAGACAATCACGTTGCGGATCGGTCTCGTTAGGAGTCCGTGGTTGCGCGCGGCCAGGCACACGGCTGCTCCAAGTTTTGCGTCGTGATCCGCTCTCAATTCCACTCCCGCGATCAATCCGCACTGACGCACGCTCGCGACCCAAGGCAGCGCCCGCAGTGGGGCCATCTCGGAGCGCAGGGCATCGATCTTTCCCACGAGCGCTTCCCAAGACATTCTCTTTCTCAAATATCTCCAAGCTGGCGTTCCCTGCGGCGCAGGCCAGCGCATTACCGGTATAACTGTGACCGTAATAAAGCGTCCTCTCTGCTTCGGAAGAGGCTGCAAAAGTTGAGAAAATTTGTTCTGTTAACAAAGTAATTGCCAACGAAAGATATCCTCCTGTCAGCACTTTAGCCAGAATCATAATGCCCGGAATTACATTCTCGTGCTGGCAGGCAAACATTCTGCCAGTCCTCCCGAATCCGGTGAGAACTTCGTCAGCCTCCATGCCCGTCGATCCGTCATCTGAGTAGAACACGCGGGTGAGAGTGTTCGGCGGGAATAATTTCACGATGGAGCGCGCGAGCTCTATCGCGGGAGGATTCGTGAAATCTAGGAACGAAGTGTGCGCCACGCGCTCGAGTTGGCGGCGGATCGCGGCATTCATGTGCGGATGATTATGCCCATGGATATTGGTCCAGATCGATGAGTTGCCGTCGATGTATTCGCGTCCACGGCTGTCCTGCAGCACAGCACCGTGGCCTTCCACGAGAACGAGCGGCTCGTGATCAGGCGCGCACCAATAGTGCATCGAAGTGAATGGATGCACAGATACCTTTTCTCCGCCGCGACAAGGTCGTCCGTATTCCAATCATTCATCCGCAGCGTACTGGTGAAGCAGTTTTTCGATCGAATCGACATCTTCGGCCGAAGCTCTGCGCCGCTGATACTTCCTAAAGACAACGTCTTTCAGCGTTTGAAGATCATCCAGCAACGGACGCTCATAATATGTCCACTCGGATTCGTCGGCGTATTTCGCCTGGAATCGCCAGACGCCACCAAACTTCGTCACACGGACTTCGCGCTTCCGCCCTTCCGCATCCCTCTCCGTCCATATGTGTTGACTCCGCATCCGGCGGGAATCTTACATTAGCCTCTTGAAGGACGCAGCCAGATTGCTCGGCTATTTCGCCGCCACGATTCTTTTCGGGGCCGTTGCCGCCCCAATTCTTTTCTGGGCCGCGCAATGGCTCGCGGCGCACGGCATTTTCACCGGACTCGCGCAATTTGGTTTCGAGGCGTTCTTCCACCGAGCGCTCATGCTCGGAGCGCTTCTCTTTCTCTGGCCGTTTCTCCGGTGGCTTCGAATCAAGGGTCTGCGCGACCTCGGCCTCGCACCCAACCGGCGGTGGGGACGCGACGTGGCAATCGGATTTCTCATCTCGGCATTACCAGTCCTCTGCTGTGGAGTTTTTCTTGTGGCGTTGGGCAACTACACGATGCGCACACACGTCGCATGGCATGCGGTCGCGGCTGTGGCGCTGACCGCCGCGGTCGTTCCGCTCATCGAAGAGACACTTTTCCGTGGATTGTTCCTGGGAGTTTTGCTTCGCAGCAACCGGCCATTGACCGCGGCCCTGCTGAGCTCGGGCATTTTCTCGATCGTGCACTTTCTCAAGGCGCCGGACCAAATGACCACTTCCGTCTGCTGGACTTCAGGATTCATCTCTCTCGCGCATTCTTTTGACCAGTTCACCGAACCGATGCTTGTGCTGGCTGGCTTCACCACATTATTTCTCATTGGCGTGATCCTGGCCCACGCGCGGCTACACACCAGGTCGCTCTGGCTGCCGATCGGCCTCCATGCCGGCTGGATCTTTGCGAGCGGCGCATTCAACAAGATCGCGCATCGAGAAATCGTGGCGTTGCCGTGGCTTGGGAAAAGTTTGCTCATCGGGATCGTTCCTCTCTGCGTATGTCTCATGAGCTGGGTCTTACTGCGAGGATGGTTAAAATATGCGGGCGGTCGCGAAACTTAATCCTCTGCGCGCGCTGAGTTCGCTCTTCTACCCGCCGCTGTGCGTCGTCTGTTCGAGCAACGTCGATGGGCGTGAATATCTCTGCGAGAGTTGTCGAAGCCGAGCGCCCCGGATTACTGCGCCTTTTTGCGCGAAATGTTCCGAGCCGTTTTCCGGCGCGATCACCCAGACGTTCAATTGCGCGAATTGCGAGCATCGAATTCTGCATTTTGCTGCGGCCGTCGCCGCGTATCGAAGCCGCGGACTCGTGCGTAAGCTCGTGCACGAGTTCAAGTACGGGGGTCAACGACATTTGCGATACCCCCTCGCCGCCTGGCTCGGTGAGACAATGAGTGATCCGCGGCTGTGTGGCAGACGCTTCGACTTGATCGTCCCGGTCCCGTTGCATCCCGCGCGGGAGCGCGAACGCGGTTTCAATCAGGCAACGCTTCTGGCCGAATTGCTCAGTGGGAAAATTGCGGTGCCGCTTCGCTCTGTGCTGGAGCGGATTCGATATACGACTACGCAAACCGCCTACGATCGCGCCGAGAGGATGGAAAATTTGCATGATGCCTTTCGTTTACGAAAAAAGGGGGACGTGCGAGAGTTGCGCGTGCTTTTGATCGACGATGTATTAACCACTGGTTCGACGCTGAGCGAATGCGCCCGTATCCTTAAAGAGGCCGGCGCAATATCAGTTCACGCGGCGACCGCGGCCCGCGCATAATCCATGGCTATCTTCAAAAGACCAGCGCTCAAAACACAAAGCCGGAAAAAACGCGAGATGCCGCAAGGTCTCTGGCAAAAATGTCCGGGCTGCTCTGAGGTTGTCCATGAGATCGAGCTGGCGCAAAACCAGCGGGTCTGTCCGCGTTGCGATTACCATTTCGCCCAATCGGCCAAAGAGAGAATCGAAAGCCTTTTGGATCCGGAAAGTTTCGTCGAGCGTGATGCCGACCTGCGCTCCGTGGACACACTTCAATTTCAGGGAATGGCCACGTACAAAGATCGGCTCAAGAAGTATCAGGACATCACGGGACTGACGGATGCGGTCTTGAGCGGCTACGGAATGATCGAAGGCTACAAGGTAGCCATTGCCGTCATGGACTTCAGTTTTCTCGCGGCCACGATGGGCTCAGTCGTCGGCGAACGCATTACGCGCACGATCGAGTATGGGACAGCGAACCGCTGTGCCGTCGTCATCATCTCGGCCTCTGGCGGCGCGCGGATGTACGAAGGGATGCTGAGCTTGATGCAGATGGCGAAAACGAGTGGCGCCCTCGCGCGGCATGCTTGCGAACGGTTGCCTTATATTTCCGTCCTGACCAATCCCACGACCGCCGGCGTCATGGCCAGCTTCGCCTCGTTAGGCGACGTCATTCTGGCCGAGCCCAAAAGCATGATTGGCTTCGCGGGACCGCGGGTCATCAAGGAAACGACGCACCAGGATTTGCCGGAAGGTTTCCAGACCGCGGAGTTTTTGGAAGAACACGGACTGATCGATCTCATCGTGCATCGCAAGAAAATGCGCGCGCAAATCAGCCAGTTTCTTAGTTACTTTTCCGCCACACAGTGAACGTGGGAGGGGCCGGTCTCGCGAACACTTTCGGAGTCGTGCCGCGACTCTCTTCCGCATACAAGGATGCGCTTGCCTGGCTTTACGGCACGCAGCGTTTCGGGATCAAGCTCGGACTGCAGAACATTCAACGCCTCCTCCGCGAGCTGGATGTTCCCGCGAAAGGACAACGCTTCGTCCACGTCGCCGGCACAAACGGCAAGGGTTCCGTCTGCGCGATGATCGACGCCGTTTGCCGCGCGCAAGGTTATCGCACCGGCCTATTCACCTCCCCTCACCTCGTCACTTATCGCGAGCGCATTCAGGTCGATGGCGAAATGATCACCGAAGAAAAAGTGGCGGAAGGTCTAACGACGATCCGCAGGCTGATCAGGGACTGGGAGCCGCATCCGACATTTTTTGAGATCACGACGGCGCTGGGACTGGTCCACTTCAAGGAATGCGGTTGCGAAGTGATCGCGATCGAGACCGGCCTCGGCGGCCGGCTTGATGCGACCAATGCCGTCGAGTCGGTCGTCTCGGTGATCACGCCTATCGGTTACGATCACCAGTCCTTGTTGGGCAGCAGTCTGGAAGAAATCGCCGGCGAAAAAGCTGGCATTATCAAAGCGCACATTCCCGTTGTCTCGGCCGCGCAAGAGCCCGCCGCGGAGAAAGTGTTGCGCGCGCGCGCCACCGAGTGCGAAGCGCCGCTTCAAATCGTAAGCGTGCCCTACACGACAAACCCCCTCGCCCTGACTGGAGCGCACCAAAAGCAGAATGCGTCGCTCGCGATCGCCGCTTTGCAATTCGGCGGGATCGCAGTTCAGGAAGAAGCGGTCGTTCAGGGTCTGGCGACGGTCCGTTGGACCGCACGCTTTCAACGCTGGGACGAACGCACCATCATCGACGGCGCGCATAATCTGGCAGGCGCCCGCGCGCTCGCGGAAACCTGGCGGGAGCAATTCGGTGACGAGCGCGCGACGATTATTCTCGCGATCCTGCACGACAAAGATGTTGCCGGCATTTGGCGCGCGCTCGCGCCGATCGCGCGTCGAGCAATTCTTCCGCATGCTCGGAGCGAGCGCGCGCTCGCACCGAGTGATCTCGCCAGGATCGGACGCGAGGTTTCGCCAGAACTCTCAATGTCGATTGCAGCTTCGTTCAATGACGCGTTCGACCAGGCACAAGCCGAGATCGGGCGCATTCTCATTACCGGCTCGCTCCATTTCGCCGGCGAAGCGCTGGCGACACTCGGCGGAGACATAGCCGCCTTTGAAGAGTGCGCCCAATAGTCGAACCGCCCGCTCTCGCCATTCTGAGAGAAGTTTCACTCCGGGCGGAATGACAATTGTTGTTCGAGGATTCGCCGTCGTGTTCGCTATGTCGCCGTGGTGAGCAACCGCGCTTCCAGTTCTCTTCGCTTCCTGCCATGCCACGCGCCATGGATCCACATGATGATAACGAGCGAGAAATATACGAACTGCGGGGCGGCTACAGCATCTTCTCTGCGTCGTTGTCATGCGCTTCGTTTTCGAACATGTAACCACCAACGCGGTCAAACAGGAGATAAGTATGACTAAGTCCATGATTACGGGTGTCCACGCAATGTTCTATTCCTCGCAAGCCGAGGCGCTCCGCGCCTTCATCCGCGACAAGCTCGGATTCCCCTGCACGGATGTGGGCGGAGGGTGGCTCATTTTCGACCTGCCTCAGGCGGAGTTAGGCTGTCACCCAGCCGATCCCAACGAAGGTTCGCCTCCTGGCACGCACCAGATTTCCTTCACCTGTGACGACATTCAGGGAACTGTGTCGGAACTGAAATCCCGTGGCGTCCAGTTCACCGAAGAAATTTCCGATACCGGCTGGGGTTCGGCCACCCGATTCGAGATGCCTGGCGGCGTCGCCGTACAACTTTATCAGCCACGCTACACGAAAGCCAGTTCCGCAAAAACGCCCCGAAACGCATAGCCCGGATGCGGATCTGGATATCTTCGGGTGGCAACCATTGACTTAATTGAGCGATGACAACCGCAATACGCATCGGGCTGACGAAAAGTTGTAGGCTGATGCGGATAAAAAAAGTAACTTTGGTGGAAAAGTTTGCGTCCTTCTCGGAACATTGGCGGCCGAAGATCGTGGGCGAATTGAACGGGCAGGAAGTGAAGGTCGTAAAGTTCAAGGGTGAATTCCTCTGGCATCATCACGAGCATGAAGATGAAATGTTTCTCGTCTGGCGCGGGCGAATGCGCGTGGAGTTTCGCGATCGCGCGGTCGAGTTGGAGGCGGGGGAATTTGTGATCGTTTCGCGTGGCATCGAACATCGCACCGTCGCGGAAGAAGAGACCGAGGTCGTGTTGTTCGAGCCGGCGGCGACCAGAAATACTGGCAACGTGTCGGACGACCGATTCACCGCGCCGGGCGGAACGAAAATCTAGCGACGAAAATTTCATCGATTGGCAATATTCGGTTTCGCCCGCCGTGAAAATCCGATGGAGAAAGCGCTCGCCAAAGCGATCCAGCGAATGCTGAATGCGCGCGTTCTCGACCAGATCCAGACCGACTCCCAGCACACTTATCCGCGATAGTTTTGCATGAGCGCGAGCATTTCGCGCACGGCCGTCTCGAAACCGACAAGAATTGCGCGCGCCACGATCGAGTGACCGATGTTCAGTTCCACCAGGTGCGGGATTTTGTGAATGAGGGCGATGTTCCGATAATTAATGCCGTGACCGGCATTCACCTGAAGATTGAAATTTGCGGCCCGCATCGCCGCGTCCCGCAACCGCTCCAGTTCCTGCTGTTCGATTCTTTCCGTGTAGGCGTTGGCCAGCTTCCCGGTATGCAGTTCGACAATATCGGCGCCGAGCGCCACCGCGGCGTCAATTTGTTCCCGCGCAGGATCGATGAACATGCTTACGCGAACGCCCGCGGCGTGCAATCGCTTGACTGTCCCCATCAGTTCCCCCTTATGCGCAACGAGATCGAGGCCGCCTTCGGTCGTGATCTCCTCGCGCTTCTCAGGGACCAGACAGACTTCATCCGGCACAAGCCGTAACGCAAAGTCGACGATCTCCGGCGTGTTCCCCATCTCAAGGTTCAGCTTCGTGACGATGTTTTCTCGCAAGCGTTCGAGATCGCGGTCCTGGATGTGACGGCGGTCGGCGCGCAGATGTGCCGTGATGCTGTGTGCGCCGGCGCGCTCGCAGATTCCCGCAATCGCGATCGGATCAGGCTCTGCGTTTTTCGAATCGGGCATCGTCGCATAACGCGCCTGCCGCAACGTCGCGACGTGATCAATGTTTACACCGAGTCGAAGAGTTTTCACCGAATGCTCAATAGGTTCCAGACCGCGTGAAGGAGCAAGTTTTTCCAGCTCACCGCGCATCCGTTTTCTGTAGGGCGGGATCGCTGACCTCGCCGTTCTCAACTCCTAGATCGGCGTACTCCCGACGGGATCAGCGATCCTGCACCACAGAAAACGGATCGAACATGTGCGCCGATTTTCCGTAAAAATGCTTGTCTGTTACCGCCCCAGCCTCGTATCCAAAGGCGTGTCGCGCCGCGCCGTCTTAGTTTTTGCCGAGGAAGCACATGTCGAGCTGGCCCGCCGCGCTTTCCCAAATGCGGCACGCCCACTTCTGAATCTCCCCGCCTTCGGCTCGGAGCTTTCGCTTGGGACAGATGTTCATCTTTTTACTTCCAGCCGCGGTTCAACCCCATACGGACCTCGAACCCACCGGCAGGCCGGGCACGACTTCGCGGCGCGGTTGGAAAATGCGATCGAGACAATTAATGAGCTTGGGTACGACGAAATTGTCGTCATCGGTCGCGACTGCCCCAGTCTTCGCCCGATCGATGTCGAACATGCCTTTGGAGAATTAGAGTCGAGAAAACTTATTCTCGGCCCGGATCATCGCGGCGGCTGCTATCTTATCGCGTTTCGTTTGCGTGATCGGGATTTGCTCTGCGGCGTGCGTTGGAAGCGACACACCGATTGCGCGCAGCTTCGCGACCGCTGCCTGCCCTCAGAAGTTTGCTTGCTGCCCCTCAAGCACGAACTCGATTCCTGGGCCGACATCCGACTCTTTGCTCGCTGCGGCGATCCTCTCGCCCGGCTTGCTTCATTTTTAATCACTGTCGTCTGCGGGCTAGACATCACAGTCACGCATTTCGTCGATCTCGCGTTGCAGCGAGTTCGCGTCCGTCAGCAAATGCCGCCTCCGGCATTTGCGGTCTAAGTTCGGCCCTTCCGCGAGCCTTGAGTGCTCGCGTTGCCGCGCCTCCCCCTGATGTGGCCTCGCTTTCGAGGCTCGTCGCAACCCACACACTACTCACCCACATGTTAAAATTTAAAACGCATTAAACTATGAGCACCATCAACGCTGAATCCGAAGTCCGTAAACGCTATGCCGCCGGAGCCAAGGCGGCGGAAGCGAAACTCTGCTGTCCGGTGGATTACAACACCGAGTATCTGAAAGTCATCCCGCAGGAAGTCATCGAACGCGACTACGGTTGCGGCGATCCGAGCAAGTATCTGCGCGAAGGCGAAACCGTCCTGGACCTGGGCAGCGGAACCGGAAAGATCTGTTTCATCGCGGCGCAGGTCGTCGGCCCCACAGGCAAAGTCATCGGAGTCGACATGACCGACGAAATGCTGGCGGTCGCGCGCACAAATGCGCCGATCGTCGCGCAGCGGATAGGTTATTCGAATGTCGAATTCCGCAAAGGCCGGATCCAGGATCTCGGCCTCAATGTCGATCTGCTCGACGCGGAATTGAAGCGGCGTCCGATCAGCGACGCGGCGTCATTCCTCGCCGCGGACGAGCTTGCGCAGGAGCTGCGCGTGAAGAGCCCGCTGATTGCGAGCGACTCGATCGACGTTGTCGTCTCGAACTGCGTCCTGAACCTCGTGGAAGCGCACGGGAAACGGCAACTCTTTGAAGAAATTTTCCGCGTCCTCAAGATTGGGGGACGCGCGGTTATCTCGGACATCGTAAGTGACGAAGAAGTTCCCGAGCATTTGCAAGACGACCCGGAGCTTTGGAGCGGCTGCATTTCCGGCGCGCTGACAGAAGAAGGATTTCTCGCGGCTTTCACCGAGGCCGGTTTCTACGGCGTGCAGATCCTGAACCGCGATGACCAGCCATGGCAGACGGTGGAAGGAATCGAGTTTCGTTCGGTGACGATCGAAGCCTTCAAGGGGAAACAAGGGGCGTGCGTTGAGCGCAACCAGGCTGTGATCTACAAGGGACCTTTCAAGGAAGTCCTCGACGATGACAACCACCGGATGGAGCGTGGAAGACGCTATGCCGTTTGCGACAAGACCTACAACATCTATCGCAAAGCCCCCTACTCCTCCTCTTTCGAATTCGTCGAGCCGCGGACACCCATCCCGGTCGAAGAAGCGAAGCCATTCGATTGCTCGCGCACTTCGATCCGGCATCCCAAGGAAACCAAAGGGCAGGATTACAATGTCACCACCCAAGCATCCCAATGCTGCGACGGCGGAAGTTGTTGCTAGCAGATGCGCATGAACTCATCCTGGCCAGGTAGGGACGCCTCTCCGAGGCGTCCGACTCTCAGCTTCCCATGGTCGAAACAGAGGAGTTGGACGTTTCGGAGAAACGTCCCTACCTGATTGGCGGCTCTCCCTCACTGTCCACACTCACCTATATGCTTCTCATTGCTCTCTTTCTCGCCACGTGCTTCCTCGCCTATTCAAATGGCTCTAACGATAACTTTAAAGGTGTCGCTTCCCTCTACGGTTGTCGCGCGGCGAGTTACCGCACCGCGATCACCTGGGCGACGATCACAACCTTTGCCGGTTCGATCGCCTCAATTTTTCTCGCGCAAGCTTTGCTCAAGAGATTCTCCGGAAAAGGCCTTGTGCCCGACACACTCGTTGGTTCGGAACAATTTCTCCTCGCGGTAGCTCTCGGCGCTGCGCTCACGGTGATTCTTGCCACCCTCCTGGGCTTCCCGATCTCAACAACGCACGGCATCACCGGCGCAATTGTCGGCTGCGGCTTGGTCGCGGTGGGTAAAGGAGTAAATTTGGCGGCGCTCGGCAAAGGATTCGTCCTCCCGCTTGTGCTCAGCCCTGTCCTGGCGATCGCCCTTGGTGCTTTGCTCTATTTCATCTTTCGAACTGTTCGGATCGCTTGCGGCATCAACAAGGAGTGGTGTGTCTGCATTGGCTCCGAAGAACGAGTGATCGCCCTTCCCCAGCCGGTTTCCATCTTCTCGATGCAAAATCCCGCGCCGCCGATTACGCTTTCCATCGACCAGCAGGAGAACTGCCGCGAGCGTTATGCCGGCTCGATGCTGGGCCTGAGCTCGCAACAGATCATGGACGGTGCGCATTTCGTGAGCGCGAGCGTGGTCAGCTTCGCTCGTGGATTAAACGATACTCCGAAAATTGTTGCGCTGTTGCTCCTTCTGAAATGGATGGATATTCGCTGGGGCTTTTTTGCGGTAGCAGCGACCATGGCAATTGGCGGTCTGCTCAACGCGCGGAAAGTCGCAGAAACCATGAGCCATAAGATCACCGCGATGAACCACGGACAAGGGTTCTCCGCCAACCTTACGACCGGCATTCTCGTTATTCTCGCCAGCTTATTTGGCCTGCCCGTGTCAACCACTCACGTCTCTGTTGGCGCGCTTTTCGGCATGGGCCTCGCAACCGGACAAGCGAATCCGCGAGTGATGTTCAACATCCTCCTCTCCTGGATTATCACCCTGCCCTGCGCGGCGCTCGTTGGCGGCGCGGTTTACGCCGCTCTTCGACACTTATGAATCGGACCGCCGACAACAGTTTCGCGCGGAAATTGGTCGAAAATGCGCTGCCGCTTCGTCACACCAAAACCGAAGTCCTCCAAATCAACGTAGGCAAGCTTTGCAATCTCACCTGCATCCATTGCCACGTGAACGCCGGACCGAAGCGCAAGGAAATCATGACGCGGGAGACTGCGGATCAGCTCGTCGATTGGCTGGCGAAGACTGATATTCCGACCGTTGACCTCACCGGGGGCGCACCGGAGATGATCCCCGACTTCCGTTACCTGGTGGAGCGTCTGAAAGCGTTGACGCCACCGCGTCACATCATCGACCGCTGCAATCTGACCATCCTGCTCGAACCGGGCTACGACGATTACGCGAACTTCCTCGCCCATCATCAGATTGAGATTATAGCGTCGATGCCATGCTACTCGCCGGAAAACGTGAACGCGCAGCGCGGCAACGGAGTTTTCGACGGCAGCATCAAGGCATTGCAGCTTTTGAATTCGTTAGGCTACGGCATTGATCCAGCACTTCCGCTGCACTTGGTTTACAATCCGAACGGCGCTTTCCTGCCGGCTCCGCAAGCGGAGCTGGAGGCCGACTACAAGCGCGAACTAAGCGAGCATTTCGGCATCGTTTTCAACAAGCTTTATACAATCACAAACCTGCCGATCGCGCGCTTCGCCTCCTACTTGAAAAACAACAACAAGCTCGCCGATTACATGGCGCTGCTAAATGACGCTTTCAACCCAGGCACGGTTAATGGGCTGATGTGCCGCAACACGATCAACGTCAGTTGGCAGGGCGAAGTCTTCGACTGCGACTTCAATCAGATGCTCAAGATGCAATGGCGCGATGGCGAGCAGGGCCTGCATCTCTGGGACATCGATCCAGCTCAAGTGGAGCACCGCAAGATCCTCACTGGCGACCACTGCTTCGGATGCACCGCCGGCTCGGGATCGAGCTGCGGCGGCGCTTTGGTCTAAGATGGGCGTTTCAGCTTGGTGGATCGTGCGCTCCGCGCGCGATGACACAATGGGGGCACAGCCGCGACTACCGCAACGACGAAGTGAGGCGGTTCGGCGCTCTTTTACGCCAGGCGATCTCGATGGCACTTCTCACCTTGGACACGTCAACGGCCTCAAGGCGAACGCATGTGCTGCCTCTAAGTCCCCACGCTCCCTTCGCCGGCGTAAAGGCGGCGGAGTCGGCTTTAACAAATCTCTCTTGCTCTTCCGGTGGTAGCACGACCATTCCATAGTGCTTATTTGGGTATCCAAGTGTTGCGAAAATCTTCCCACCCACCCGGAAGTCAGGATGCTCCATATGCGCGCCTTCAGATGCACCTGGCATGCTAAGAGCGATGCGGCGAAATGCGGCGGCTGTCATGGCCTGGTTGTGCTGGTCGAATAGGACATAATCGAAACCTCTTTGCCGCGGTAGACCGCTCCAGCAAGGACCATCCAAGCTTCGCGTAGAATGCTGTACTATCCACCGTGTAAAGGTAAAGCCGCAACGCCGCAACCCACAACCGCGCCGTGAATATCCTTCATGCCTGTCATTCAGGCAGGAAAGGCCGGGCCGGATTAATCAACCTTCCCTTTTGGAGGGAATCCTCTACGCTCGCCCGATCATGAAATCTTCGGTCGCTGTTTTGTTTGTTGCTCTATCACTTTTTCTGGGTATTTGCGCGGTCGTTCGCGCGCAGGAGACTTCTCCGGCTCCAACAATCTCCGCGCCCGCTCCTTCCATCGCACCAAACGCCGATCCGGCCACGGCGACCCGGGCCTGGCTCGACACGGTGCCTCCGGACAAGCGGGCGAAATCCGACGCCTATTTCGAGGGCGGGTACTGGCTGATTCTCTGGAATTTTCTCATGACGGCGGCGATTTCTCTTTTCCTGCTTGGCTCGCGCATCTCGGCGCGCATGCGTGATTTTGCAGAGCGAAAAACGCGCTTCAAAGCGATGCAGGTCGCGCTCTACGCAATTCTTTTCGTCTTGCTCACCACGCTTCTGGCGTTTCCATTACATGTCTACGAGGACTTTTTCCGCGAACACACCTACGGATTGGCGACGCAAAATTTCTCCGAGTGGTTTGTGGAACAACTAAAGGGTCTGGCTTTTCAGCTCGTCTTCACGGCTCTCGCGCTCATCGGCCTTTACGCTGTGTTTCGCCGCGCCCCAAAGACGTGGTGGATCTGGGGAACAGTCGTCACGATTTTTTTCCTTCTGATCGGCACCATCATCGCACCGGTTTACGTCGAACCGGTTTTCAACAAATACAAACCGCTCACAGATCCGTCGATCAGTGAATCGATTCTGGCACTGGCCAGAGCGAATGAAATTCCTGTGACCCAGGTGTTCGAAGTCGACGCTTCGCGACAATCGAATCGCGTGAGCGCGAATGTGGCCGGCTTTCTCGGCACGACTCGAATCGCCTTGAACGACAATTTGCTCAGGCAATGCACGCTCCCTGAAATCCGCGAAGTCATGGCCCACGAGATGGGTCACTACATTCTGAACCACGGCGCCAAGCTCGCGATGTATTTCGGCCTGTTCTTTTTGCTTGGATTTGCGGTTGCGAAAGCGTTCTTCGATACGGCGGTGCGGCGGTGGGGCGAACGCTGGGGCGTTCGTGGAGTGGCCGATCCAGCAGGCCTTCCCCTTCTCTCCCTGATCTTCGCGACGGTCTTCTTTCTGCTGACGCCCATCTCGAATACCGCGGTGCGCGTGACCGAACGCGAGGCGGATGCGTTCAGCATTAATACATCACGTGAACCGGACGGCATGGCAAAGGTCGCGCTAAAGCTGGGCACTTACCGCAAGCTCGATCCGACGCCGCTGGAGGAGTTCATCTTCTTCGATCACCCCAGCGGTCGCGCTCGCATTCGCATGGCCATGGATTGGAAGGCGGCGCATTTGCCTGCCGGCGGTGCCGACGGCGATCGCTGAGTTTCGATTTCCTGTAGCGACGGTCTATGACCGCCGTCATCGCCCGTCGTGAACCCGCTCGGCGGTCATAGACCGCCGCTACAGAAGAACCTGATCGCGATCGCGTTCCGAAGAACGTTGCGGACTGCGGCGAAGCGTCTTATCCATCTTCTCTATGAAACGCTTTTCGCTGCCCTTTTTTCTCGCTGTCGCTGCATCTTTCGCCGGCTTGCAAGCGCTCGCGGGCGCTGAGGGCGATCGTTTCGCTTATCCGCAGCCGCCGAAAAGCGCTCAGGTCGATGATTATTTCGGCACGAAAGTCTCCGATCCCTACCGCGACCTCGAAAACGCCGACTCCGCGCCGACCCGGAAATGGATCGAAGCGGAGAATAAGCTGACGTTCGATTATCTGGCAGGCATACCGGAGCGGAAACGAATCAATGACAAACTGACGGCGCTTTGGAATTACGAGAGGTACACCGTGCCCTTTCGAGATGGCGGCCGCTATTTCTTTTCCAAGAACACGGGCTTGCAAAACCAGAGTGTGCTCTACACCGGCCCGAGTTTGCCGGGCGAAGCGAAGCCATTGCTCGATCCGAATACGCTCTCAAAAGATGGCACCGTCGCCCTCAGTGGGATCGCCGTGACACATGACGGCAAGTTGCTCGCTTACGGATTAGCGGTCGCCGGCTCGGATTGGCAGGAATGGAAAGTCCGCGACATCGAAACGCAAAAAGATCTCACCGATGACGTGAAGTGGGTGAAGTTTTCCAATGCCTCGTGGAAGCATGACGGGAGCGGATTTTTTTACAGCCGTTACGACGCCCCCGCCTCCGCCGAGCAGTTGAAACAGGCGAACTATTTTCACAAGCTCTACTTCCACAAGCTCGGAACGCCGCAGTCGAAAGACGAGTTGATCTATGAGCGGAAGGACCACAAGGATTGGAATTTCGGCGCCGAAGTTACCGAGGACGGACGCATCCTCATTATCAATGTTTCCCAGGGAACTGACCCGAAGAATCGAATCTTCTACAAGGACCTGCAAAGCCCGAACGCAAAGGTCGTCGAGCTATTAAACAAACAAGACGCCTCCTACAACTTCATCGGTTACGAAGGAAACACGTTCTGGTTTTCGACTGACCTGAACGCGCCGAGAGGCCGCATCGTCGCGATCGACGCCCTTAAGCCAAACAGCATCACGACTGTGGTTCCGGAAGCAGCCGATAAACTCGAGAGCGTGGATCTGGTCGGCGATCGCTTTATCGCGAGTTATCTGAAGGACGCGCATTCGGTTGTCCGGGTGTTTGAGCTTTCGGGTAAACCGGCGGGCGAAATCCCCTTACCGGGGCTCGGGACCGCGAGCGGTTTTACAGGAAAACGCAAGGACACGGAGACGTTTTACTCTTATGTCAGCTTCACCGAGCCGCCGACGGTCTATCGCTACGATGTGAAAACGGGCCAAAGCGCTGTGCTCTTCCGTCCCAAAGTCGATTTCAAATCGGATGAGTTCATTTCCGAGCAGGTTTTTTATCAAAGTAAGGATGGGACCAAAGTGCCGATGTTCCTGACCTATCGGAAGGGCCTCGAGAAAAATGGAAACAACCCGACCTTGCTTTACGGGTATGGCGGGTTCGATATTTCCATCACGCCCTCCTTCTCTCCCGCGATTGCCGCCTGGCTGCAAATGGGCGGCGTCTATGCGGTGGCAAACCTTCGTGGCGGCGGCGAGTACGGTGAAGAGTGGCACCTCGCCGGCACGAAGCTTCGCAAACAGAATGTCTTCGACGATTTTATCGCCGCAGGCGAATGGCTCATCGCCAATAAATATACTTCAACGCCGAAACTCGCGATCAGTGGACGCAGCAACGGCGGGTTGCTCGTCGGCGCTGCCTTGACGCAACGGCCCGATCTATGGGGCGCCACCCTCCCGGGCGTGGGTGTGCTCGACATGCTTCGATTTCAGAAATTCACGATCGGTTGGGCCTGGACCTCCGATTACGGCTCGTCCGAAAAGGCCGATGAATTCGCCGCGCTTTATAAGTATTCGCCCCTGCACAACATCAAGCCAGGGACAAAGTATCCACCGACGTTGATCACAACCGCCGACCACGACGATCGCGTGTTCCCGGGACATAGCTTCAAGTTTGCCGCCGCTTTGCAGGCCGCACAGGCTGGACCCGCACCGATTTTGATTCGAATTGAAACTCGAGCCGGTCACGGTGCAGGTAAGCCGACCTCCAAAGTCATCGAGGAAGTAACCGACCAGTGGGCCTTCCTGGTGAAGAGCCTCCAGATGCAGCTCCCGCTTTAAATCATTTAGCGACTTAACGATTTAACGAACTGGCGATTTCAATCGTTAAGTCACTAAATCGCCCATTCGCTAAATGCTCTGCGCCCGTGCTGAGCAGTGTTGGTCCGCTCCGACGCTCAATTCGATTTCGAGGAATTGAGCTTGATCGCGTTCGCTTTGGGCGTGGGAGTGGGAGTGGTGCGCCTCAGGTTTTTCTCTGTCTCGCCGATGTATTTGCTGTTGGCCTTCGGTTTGGGAGTGGCCCTATCGACCACCACGCGTTCGGACCCATTGCTCTTTGTCGCCCTTATGGTGGTGACCACGTTCGCTTTGGGCGTGGGAGCGGGAGTGGCCTTATCGACCGTCACGCGTTCGGACCCGTTGCTCTTTGTCGCCCTGATGGTGGTGATCACGTTCGCTTTGGGAGTGGGAGCGGGAGTGGCCTTATCGACCGCCACGCGGTCTGAGTTATTGCTCTTTGTCGCCCTGATGGTGGTGACCACGTTCGCTTTGGGAGTCGGAGTGGGCGTGGGCAGGGCGGTGCGGGCGAGCTTCACGTTAACCGCCGGTTTGCCCGCGGTGGCGAGGCCGCCAAGCGTTGCTAGCACTGCGATACCAAGAACCAGAGCTAGTAATTTTTTCATGGTGAAAGTCCTTTAGGATAATTTGTAATTGCCCGAATGGTAATGACCACTGCCGTCCCGCCGCTCTCCTTTTCTTGTCAGACTATAGGCGAATCTTGTGCAGCGCGTGCCTTACCTTTGTAACCCTTGTGCGTGACGCGGCCCACCGGTCACACCATTTGACTCCGTCGCTCCCGCTCAATCGGCTTATCTCCCCGCCCGTGTTGAGCAGTGTTGGTTGGGCTCTGATGCTCAATAAGTATTCGACCTCGAAGAATTGAGGTTAATCGACTGCGCCGGCTCTGCGCCGCCGAGCGCGTCTGGAACTCCCACGAGGCGAGACTAACGCGCCACGTGGAAATCGAGCGCGACCATCCTGAGCGCCCCGAGCCTGCCGGTGTAAGTCACCTCGACAATGTCGCCCACCTTCGGCGGCGCACCCTGCGGGAAGACGAAATTGTACTCATTGCCCTTTGCTCTAAGAGTAAAGGTCCTCGCCTTGGGATCCACCTGCGAGACCTTCCCGGTAATCAATTTGGGAGAGGCCTTGTCGTCCGCCGCGCGATTATCAGAATTGCTCTTTGACGACTTGACGGTGCTGCCGGCCTTCGCGGTGGCGAGGCCGCCAAGCGTTGCCAGCACTGCGATACCAAGAACCAGAGCTAGTAATTTTTTCATGGTGAAAGTCCTTTAGGATAATTTGTAATTGCCCGAATGGTAATGACCACTGCCGTCCCGCCGCTCTCCTATTCTTGTCAGACTATAGGCGAATCTTGTGCAGGCGCGGCGGTGTTCTTCTGTAGCGGCGGTCTGTGACCGCCAACGCTGCGCTCCACGCGTGATGCCTGTATACTGTTTCGCGGCATCAGCCAAGTAATCGCACCGGCAACCACCCAACTGACAATTGACCAACACTGCCCATCGCATTGCGATCAGGAGAAATAAGCTTTACACGGCTTGCGCCTATTAGAATAATCGCAAGTGCGCTAAATTCGTTAGGCGCCTCCAGCAAGAGCACCTGACGCCCTTTCTGCAGGGAACCGTGAATGAGGGAATCACACTGAGCGAGTGGCTCGAGGGCGCGTTCGGGACTATCGACGACGATTGTCTCCGTCCTTAAGGAAGAGCATAAACTTCCACTAATCCAATCCCAGTGCCATCATTCTTGCCGCGGAGCAGCCCCGTGTAGTTGCCCGGTTGAAGCGTCATCACGAGAGCCGACTCAAGATCATTCGTAGGTTGCAAACCGGTCGCCATAATCTCGGCTTGTTGCGTGTCTCTCCAGTTATCGTTGGCCAAGATCAAGGCGCCATTGCCACCGCGCAGCTCGAGGGTTGGGTCGGCTAATGCGTTAGGAACTCCTACCGCGGTCAGCGAAGGGCCGATACCGCGAATCACGACTCTAACCGGATTATTAACGATAATGAATCCGCCAATCATGAGGTTATCTCCGGTTTGGACAAAGCCTCTCGTGCTGACGTTGGCCAATTTGGCGGCCGAGGCCAGGCTAAGGTCGTAAGCCTCGGCGACGCCAATGCCGGTCGTGTTGTTCACTCCCCGGACCAGCGCGGTGTAATTGCCCGGAGCCAGCGTCCCTATAAGAGCCGACTCCGCGTCGTTCGTGGGCGCCGCGCCCGTGGCCTGGATCTCAGCAACTTGATCAGCCGTAATGATCCCGCCGATCTGCGTGGTTCTCCAATTGTCGTTGCTCGCAAGGAGGGCGCCGGTGATGTCGCGAAGTTCGAGAGTCGGATCAGCCAGTGCGCCGGGGACCATGGTCGAAGGTCCAATCCCGCGGACGAGCACTCTCTTGGTCGAACCCGCCGGCCCCGTGACGATAAATCCGGCGATGAGAATATTGTCGCCAGTGCCGACCGGCAGCCTCGTCGAGATGTTGGCCGCTGAACCGGGGGTGGTGGCGCTCACCCGATCGTAGCCGATGACATCCATGAGCTGGAGGTCTACCGGTGACAGGTCGTTCAGCACGCCGTCACTGCTGAACGCGTTGAAGGCGTCGTTCGTGCCACTGGCCCAGTCCTGCAAATCGGCGGGCATGGGGGGGACGGATGAGTCGTTGAATGCCTTGAGGAGCGTCGTCCCGTTATCAAAAGAGAAAGATCTGCCCGGACCGTTGTTCAAACCCCGCACGCCCGCGCCGGTATAGTGGAACAAATCCATCAGTTGATAGCTCGGAGTCCCCATGCCGGCGCCCATCTCTCCAATGCGCCCCATGATTTCCGAGAACTCGTGCATCGCCAAGCCGATGAAGTCAAATCTCCCGGCCACGGCGCGGTTGTTCGGATCATAGGTGTACATTTGTCCACCAAAGAAGGTGAAGGTTCCATCAACCGTAACCGCGTCGTCGGGAATGAGGCCCAACGCTTTGGCCTGCGCCTGGGTTACGATATACATGTGGTTTGTGGTAATCGGATCCGCCGCTGGCAGCGACCCGCCGGCGCCGAGCGTCGTCGCATCGTCCGCGGTCCTCGAGTCCGCAACGACCGCGTTTCGGAGGGCGTTATAGTCGTTAACCGAGCGGATGAAGGAGCTGCTTTCCCCGAGGCCCCCAGTGCCGGGATTGGCCGTCACCATGATGTTGACGTTGATGTTGTCATTATATCTGCTGGTGAACTGCAACGCAGTATACGTGTTCGCCGCTTTCATCGCGACGATGTCGCCCGCGCTCAGACCGGCGGCGGTGAACGTGGCATCCGGGGCGTAGGTCAGGTTGATGTTCAAAGCGGAGGCTGTTCCGCCTGCCATCACAGAGGAGACAAGGATCGCCAAGAACGCCACTCGTGCTCGCGTGTTAGGCCGGATCAGTTCCGACATCAACTCACCAGGAGTGTTTCCGGATTTCGCATTTCTTCTCCCGGCATACTTGGCGTGTGTCTCATTACAAGGCGCACTGTGGCAGAGGATCGTTTTCATGATTTTGGGCTTTCGATGGGTTGAAATTTGAACTTCGGATCGGCTTTCGAAGAGCCCTTACGGGGCTGTTGAGGCTTTGACGCCAGACCTGACAGTGGGTCTCGCCGGGGAAATGAATTTGACGTCCGCACGGCCCGCCAGAGTTTCCAGCCGCGAGAGGGGAACCATTGCGCGGAGGCTCGTGGCCGATTCCGAGCCATCGATCACCTGCCCTCCGCTGAGTGCGATCTGATTCAACAATTCCTTGGAGAGCGAGGCCTCCATGTCGACAAGCACGCGCCCGGCACGTTGAAACGGAATGTCCGGTTCCAGCGATGTCGGTTTGTCGAACGGAGGCTCTCCCCGACTTTTCTTCAAAGCCAGCACGATTTGAGCGTCGAGTTTCTTGAGGGTGGCCGCGGGTAATGATTCCTTGTCGTTCGTCCGCAGCAGAACCAG
>DASVJK010000105.1:0-3626 GCA_036385955.1 Chthoniobacterales bacterium
TGCCTTCGGCGATCCAGACGTGGTTCAGTTGTCCAGGTTGCGTAATCGTGAAGACGCCTTGTGACACACCGGCGCGAAAACCTTCGTAGACGATCCCGAAGTCGAGAGCCATGGGAACGGGCGCGGCTTTGTACGAGCCGGCGTCGTAAAATTTTCCGTCCATCATGATGGCAATGGGAGTGAGGCGTGCTTTACCTTTGGGTGAAAGCTGGATCAGTCCAAGGGCGCGCGGTCCCTTGGTGGACGCTGGCTTGTGCCCGTACTGCGGCATCGGACCCTGGGCCACAAGCCATGAACTGGCAAGCCAAGTCGAGGCGGCCAAGGTGACGGCGAACATCCGGTTGCGATATAACGAAGAGCGGCGAGGAGAAAATTCCATGGAAGTTAATGATAAATCCCCAGACTTCAGTACGACGGACGAGAATGGCAAAGAGGTTGCCTCAAAAGATTTTCGCGGCAAGACCGTGGTGCTTTATTTCTATCCCAAGGCCGATACGCCGGGGTGCACCAAGGAAGCGTGCGGCTTTCGCGATACCTACCAGGAAATCAAGAAGACAGGCGTGGTGCTGCTCGGAATTTCGGCGGACACGGCGGCTGCGCAGAAAAAATTTCAGACCAAGTTCAGTTTGCCTTTCCCGCTGCTGGCCGATGCAGAGAAGAAGATCGCGAATCTGTTCGGCGTGGTCAAAGAGAGGCAAATGTACGGCAAGAAAATAAAAGGGATCGCGCGGACTACTTTCGTGATTAGCCCCGACGGCAAGATCAAGCACATCTTCAAGAACGTGACGGCAGAAGGGCACGCGGAAGAAGTGCTGGCGTACCTGAAGGGCGCGGCATAAGGACATTTAAGCGGACTATCTGCAAATTCGCGACACAAATCCAAACAGGGTTTGGTGAGATTGAACAATTGAACATGACTTCGCTCGGCCGCGTTGCTTTGTTGAAAGCGGAATTCTTCAATCGCGATCCGCGGCGGGTGGCGCGGGCGTTGCTGGGGAAATTGCTGGTCCGGAAAACGTCGTGCGGAATTCTGGCGGGGCGAATTGTCGAGACCGAGGCGTATCTCGGCAAAGGCGATGCGGCGGCGCACGCGGCCGCGGGCCGGACGGCGCGGAATGCCGTTCTCTTCGGTCCTCCCGGTCACGCCTATGTGTACTTCATCTATGGCAATCACTACTGCCTGAATGTTTCCTGCCTGCCGGACGGAGTTCCCGGATGCGTGCTGTTTCGGGCCCTGGAGCCGGTGGCGGGCATCGAGCAGATGGCAGAGGCGCGAGGAATCGAGATCGTGTGGGGACGGGCGCCCTCGCGAGCCTGCCCTGAGCGAAGTCGAGGGGTCCAAGCCGAGCGCAGCTCGGCAGTTGCCGGCGGACATAGCAACTCCGGATTCGCGATAGCGAAAGGAACCGACCTCAGGAAGATTTCTTTTCTCAAGAAGATTTCCTCCGGCCCGGGACGCATGGCCGAAGCCCTGGAAATCACGCGCGCGCGGGACAATGGGAAAAGCCTGATGAGCGCGCGCTCGGACCTCCGCATTGTCGATGACGGCTATCGCGTGCGACGCGTTACGGTCACGCCGCGCATAGGGATCGCGAAGTCCGCAGAGCAACCGTTGCGTTACTACATCGCGGGGAATCCGTTCGTCTCTGGACGAACGCCCGCTGCATAAAAGCCCGAGCGCGTTGCTCCGGCGCTTGATAGCGGGCAGGAGACCTGCTGTGTCGCCAAGGTAACTCCATGCCCGCTATGGCTGCGCGTCCTCTCTACAACTTTGAAGCCGTGCCGTCGTTTACTGTCAATCTGCATGAGTTTGCACACGGACTAAGCACAGTTGGCATAACATTGCGCGTTCTCACCAGTTATTTCGGTTCAGGATACAGAACAATGTTGTCGATTAGGCGGGTGGATCCGACGTAGGCGGCGACGGCGACCAGCGTCTTTTGCGAGATAGGTTCGACCGGGTCAAGCGTGTCTGGATCGACGATCTCGAAATAATCGAGCTCGACTTGCGGCTCGCGGGCAAAGACTTCTTTCGCGGCGGAGATCAGCCTGGCGGCGATTCTTTCCCCGGCTTGAAATTCCTGCTGTGCGCGCTGTAACGAGCGTTGCAGCACGAGCGCTCGCTGCCGCTCTTCGGGATTCAGATACGCGTTCCGCGAGCTCATGGCCAGGCCATCGGGTTCGCGCACGATCGGGCAGGCGACAATTTCGATCGGGAAGTTCAGGTCTTCGACCATGCGACGGATCACGGCGAGCTGCGCGGCGTCTTTTTGTCCGAAGAACGCGGCCTCGGGCTCGAGGATATGAAACAGCTTGGAAACGATCGTGGTCACGCCGCGGAAGTGGCCGGGGCGGGAGCGTCCGTCGAGCTTTTCGCTCAGGCCCTCGACCCACACCCAGGTGACTGCGCCATCGGGATAGATCTCTTCGACCGGCGGCGCGAAGAGGATCTCGACACCCTCTATTTCGAGCAAACGGCAGTCGCGCTCGAATTGGCGTGGATATTTCGACAAATCTTCTGTCGGGCCGAATTGCGTGGGGTTCACGAAGATGGAAACGGCAACGGCGTCGCACTGCGCTTTTGCGGCGCGGACCAGCGACAAGTGGCCTTCATGCAGAGCGCCCATTGTCGGAACCAGGCCCAGCCGTTTGCGACCGGCGCGCGCATCGCGGCAGGCAGCGCGAGCTTCGGGAATGGTGGCGCAAATCTTCATGGCTCGTAGAGACGCGGCTTGCCGCGTCTGTGGAGTTGGAGACGGGGCAAGCCCCGTCTCTACCGGCGAATCCGGACACTCAGGGCGCTTCGCGGAATTGCACGTCCAATTCCTTGAGGGTTCCCAGGAGCAGGGCGCGGTTCTTGCGCAGGTCCGCTTTCGTCTGATCGGTCGGATTCTTGGGGACGGCTTGGGCGACGAACACGACGCGGCCATACGGCCAGGCGCTCGATGGAAGCGAGACCAACTCGGCCGGGATCTCTTCGGGCTTCAGAATGTGGATCTCGCGATTGGAAAGATCGAGGAATCCGATCCCATCCTCGCGAACGATCAAATAAGGATTCTGCCAACCGCTCATATTGCTGAACGGCGGATACTTGGAGGAATCCGGCGCGGGAATGGACTCGAGGCCGGTCGGCTGCGGCGTTCCCGTTGTCTCCGGCGCTTGCGGGGGCTTGGAACAGGCGACCAGAGCCCCCAGCAGGGTGAAAGTGGCGAGCTTTCGCACAACGTTTCGCACAGCGTTTCCTCCGCCCGCCATTATCGCTGCATGGCATGCTTGCGGTGGAGTACCGTTTCGAGTGCGGCCTGGGTTTCCTTCGGCAGGTGGTAGGACTCGGCATCGTTCGGGAACTGGTGCGAAACGACGTCGGCCTTGAACGCCAGTACGGATTGCGTGATCAAGGCGGCGGCGTCTCCGTAGCGGCGAACGAATTTCGCGGGACGTCCGAACGTCAAGTTGACGAGGTCGTGGAAGACGAGCACCTGGCCATCGCAATCCGGGCCGGCGCCGATGCCGATGGTGGGCGTTTCGACCTCGGCGGTGATCATGGCCGCGACTTCGCGCGGAATGCCTTCGAGATAGATGCAGGCCACACCCGCGCGGTCGAGCGCGACCGCATCGCGCATGAG
>DASVJK010000106.1:0-6520 GCA_036385955.1 Chthoniobacterales bacterium
CTTGCAGCGCGTTGGAGCGTTCGAAGTAGAGCTGAATTAATTCGTCATATTTCATAAGCCGAGCCGATTATGGAGGAGCGACTGCCCGAGGCGAGGAGAAAAGCGGTTGCGAAATTTCTTCGGCCAACTGTGGTAACTCGCGGGCGAACTCTGATAAAGCTGAAACCACTTCGGTTCGCACGACGATGGCAGGCCGGACTTCGCGCAGAAGTGCGATGGCTTCCGTAACACTGCCGGCCCTTCCGGTCTGAAGCAGGTAAGCCGCTGCCGCTGCGGCGGTGCGTGAATAACCGATCTTGCAATGGATGTAGACGACACCTTTGCGGGATTCATGGTCGATGAACGCCGCCATCTCTCGCAATTGATCGATGGACGGCGCCGTGAGATCGAGAATGGGAATGTTGCGATAAATGAGCGTGCGGAACGGCTTTGCCTCGGAAAATTCCGCCGTCAGATCGAGCACCGCGGTCACACCAAGGCGCGCGGCGGCGGCTGCTTCGCCGTGGTTGAGCGTCCGGCCAACCCAGACTTCCGGAGTAACCTTGTCCCACGGCCGGCATTGACGCCGATAGTAGAGCAAAGAGAGGTGCTGGCCTAACAAACAGGGAGCCAGAACCAGGCGAGCGCTCCAAGGCAGCCGCCCATCGGTTTTGCGAAAGATAACCGGACCCCATCCGAAGTAGGCACTCGCTGCGATGCCCAACGTCATCGCTGGCCAAAGCAGCAGTGCGCCCCATGGCCAAAACCAAGCGACCAGACCAGCGAGGGTCAGCGCGGCGGTGGCGTAGTAGAGACCGACGCGCCGGTTCTCGATTACCGGAAGTTTCGGCGCGGACTCGCGAATGACGTAGATGCAATAGACGCCGAGCGCGAAGCCGGCGGCGACGTCTATGAAGTGGTGCTGGTAGGTGAGAAGAGTCGAGAGACCGACGAGGACAAACCAGACATTCGACGCGCTTCGCCAGAGGCCGCGGGTGTGCCGCGCGTAGTGTTGAGCGAGAATCGTTAGGAAGGCGATGTGCAGCGAAGGAAGTAAGTTGTACGGTTTGTCCATTCCTCGAAACCAATCGAAGACTGCGCCAAGCCAGCCGCTCGCGTGCGGACGCTCGAAGGCGAAGCGAAGTGGAAACAGGAGAAAGCAGATTCCCGCTACGACGAGCGCGGCGACAATGCGTTTGGAAAACGTCGCCAATTCCCGCTCATTGCGGCAGAGGAACGGCGCCACGACAAAGAAGAGATCGATCGACATGTAGGGAACGATCATCAGCGGCACGAACGGGATGAAGCGTTCCCATTCGAAGTAGAGCGTGCCGACGTCGTGGCGTTGCGCGGCAATCCAATTGCACCAGACGTAGACGACCAGAAAGAGAACCGAGAGTCCTACGGATGCTCCGAGAGCTCTTGCGCGCAGCGGAATCGGCTCCGACGAAATCACGCGGGGAGGCGGCGGGCGAGCGAGACCGTGAAGATTCCCCATTCGTCCACTTCCATAGTGACTTTTTCAAACCCCGCGGTACGCACCAATTCGTCCATCTCTGCGGTGGTCCTTCGTCGCATGATCCACGGTTCGCCTTCGCGATTGCGGAGAACGCGCGCAATGAATTCAACCTGCGGATGCCATGGTTGGTTGGTGTAAACAAGATGACCGCCCGGCTCGATCGCGTCCGCCAATCCGCGCAGCGAAGTCAGCACCCCTTCATTCGACGGAAACAATTCGAACAACCCCGAGACGATGCCAATGGTCGGACGCGGCTGGATCGCGGCCAGGGAAGCTCGATCGAAAGCATCACCGAATGCGACCGTTACATTCGTTAGGCCGAAGTCTTGCGCAAGGCGGGTGGCCGCATCGACGTTCTCCTGTTTGTAATCGCGCAGGAGCGCCGTCATTGGAATTTCCGGCAAAGCTTGCAACGTCTCGAGAACGTATCGTCCCCCGCCTGCTGCGATATCGACGATGCGCACGGGGCGGCCTGCCGCGTGCGTTTTTTCGATCACGTTCCGCAGCAATTTCTCCAGATTCTTCTTGCGTTGACGAATCCCACGCCAACCGATGCTGTTTAAATACCCGTGGTCGATGAAACGGCCCAGTCGCGTCGCTCCCTGCGCCTTATTTTCGTAGACGTAATCGAGAGTGAGTCCGGAATCGAAACCGCTCCGCCAGCCGAGATCGATGCCTTTGCTTAAACGCCCGCCGGTTTTCATGCCGGCGCGAACAACGGCAAACTGCGGACCGCCGCGCAACTTCAATCGCTCATATTCCTCCCACGTGTACCCGTATTTGTCGGCGTTGAGCAGTGAGGGCGCGACCGGCTGTTCCGCGAATCGTTCGACGATAAATTCGCGGGCACGCTCGACGACCTGCGCTCGTTCCTTCTCGTGAAAGATCGCGTGATACGCGACGGGGAAAACGTGCATCCGCTTCACGGGCGAGGAGAGACCGTTAAAGAATTCCCGTTGCGCCTCGAGACTGACGACCCAGTCGCGACCAGCGCTCAACATGAGCGTCGGCACATTGATCGCACCCGCATCCGCGAGCAGACGCGTGCCGGCGTCGTGCAGATCGATCAGCACGTTGACCGCGATCTGGCGAAAAATTAGCGGGTCGGCGTCGTAAAGCGCGGCTTGCGCCGGATCGTGCGTGAGCATTTTCGCTTTTACGTAGCTCTTAACGTAACTGGGCCCGAGAAATTTTTGTTTCAGCCGGAGAGACGGAATGGCGAGCGGGACATAAAGACGAACCCGAAATGCCGGTGTCGCGAGAATCATCGCACGGATGGGCGGCGCATAATCATGCACCCAGGCCGCGACCGAGACCGCGCCGACGCTATGTGCAAGGACGATGATGTTCTCCAACGCGAAACCGTGGCGGTCAGCGATGTGGCGCACGAATGCGTCCACATCCTTCACCATCGTCCCAAAGTTTTCCGCGGAGCCTCTCTCGCCCGGAGAGCGGCCGTGGCCTCGCGCATCCCAGGCGAAAATCGCCACGTCGGGCAGGCCGAGCATTTCCACAACTTCCGACCAACGGCCGGAATGTTCGTGTCCGCGATGAAAGAGCAGCAGCGCCTTTTCTTTGGCTTCCGCGGGAACCCAGGCGCGATAGAAGAGCTCCGCGCCGTCCCAACTCGCCATCGTTTCTTCAGCGGGTTGCATTTTGTCGCGCCAATTGCTTCACGGCTTCGTGAAGTTCCTCGGCGATCGCAGCACTCGCGCTCTTGTCCGGCGCGACCGAAGCGTAGTTGCGCGGCCCGCCGATGATCAGGCGCACTTTACGAGGCCTCGGCAAGCGGCTGCCTTTCGGCCAAGCGCGGAAAGCGCCGTCCAAATAGCAAGGGAGAACCGGAACGTCTCGACCGGCCACGAGCGCGCCAATGCCACCCTTGAATTCCTGAAGCTCTCCAGTGGTGGAGCGAGTTCCCTCCGGAAAAATGATCAGAACGTTGCCAGCATTCGCAAGGAGCTCACCGCAAATCGCGAGACTCTGGCGGACGTGGGTCTGGCGCGCGAACGGCAGTGCGTTCACGACAACCGTCGCGATCCAGATGCGCGGCACGCTCTTGAAAAAATAATCCGCCGCCGCGGCCGGAAACGCCCGATGCAGTCTGCGCAGCGGCAATCCCGCGAGTAGGCACACCGTATCGAGATGACTCGAATGATTTGCGACGAGCACAAACGAACGATTGCTCCGCAAATGCTCCTGTCCGACGATTTCGAAGCGGCAATATGTGCGCAGCAGTGCTCGGATGATCAGCGCCACGAGTGAGCGCAATCCGTAGACGAGCATGTCCGGTTCGCGGGGGAAATTCCGCAGCCGCTCGATCAGCCTTTGATCGAGATCGGCCGCGGGCTCGTATTGCCATTTCTTCATCGCAACTCGTGATAATAGCCGGCCATGTGCATGAAGAGCGGCGCAACGTAAATCAAACTATCGATCCGATCGAGAATGCCACCGTGCCCAGGGATCAAACCTCCCATATCCTTCGTGCCGATGTCACGCTTGATCACGCTGATCGACAGATCGCCGAGTTGCCCGCCGATACCGACGATCAATCCGGTCAAGATCAACTGCCACGGCCCGAATTCCGGGAACGACAGCCGCAGCAGCCACGGCAGAGTCATGGAAACTGCAAGCGCGCCTAACGCGCCTTCCCAGGTTTTCTTCGGACTGATCTCGCTGCGCAGCGGATGACGGCCGAAGAGCCGGCCGAAGGTGAATGCCGCGACATCGTTCAACTCCGTCGCAAAGATCACATAGAGGAGATAGCCATAAGCGTTCACCGCATTCGCGAGAAAACCGAGATGCCCGAACATCCAGCCGATGTAGACAAACCCGACGATTCCCAAAGACATTCGTTGCAATTCGCCGCGCGCGCGGTTGCGCAAGATTGGGACGATCAGGATAAGCGCGATCGCAAATACCGGCACCGCCACGAAAAACCCATACCATCCCGGACCCGGTTCTTCGCCACGCGGGTGCGGCATCAACGAGGCCGCACCGACGGTTATGATGCCGGCATAGACTGCGCCGGTCATCCACCAGTCTCGATACAATCCCGACGCGCGCGCAAATTCCTTGAAACCGAAAATCGCTAAGAGCGTGATGCCGATAATCGTTGGTATGCGGCCGGCAAAGATCACAGCCATCCCGATCGGCGCGAGGACGAGCCAGGACCGGTAGGTGCTCCAGATCGGGCCGAGTTGTTTCTTCAGCCCCCAGTGCAAGATGCTGAGCACGATCCCTCCCGCTGCCAGCGAGCCAAAGACGATGCGCAGGTACGCGTAAAAGACGGGATCGTGAAGCGCTTGGTGCGGCGACATTAATTAGCGGCAGACTTCGACCGCAACGCCACCATGATTCGTTTCAATCGGATGGTCATCGTCTGCACACAGCCTGCAACCACAATAAGGCAGGCCCAGTCGAGAACCGTCAAGCTCGCGAATCGCATCGATCCATCGTTCCACCAAACGCAGGCAAGCGTGATCCAGGCTCCGGCGTGCAGGGCCACCATGCGCCATGGTTTCGACATGACTCCGCTGAATTCCCGCTGGACCCCGACCGCTTGTCCAAACATCCCCACGTACGCCGTCAAGAGCGCGAAGATAGCGGCCCAGTAGCCGGTGATTGGGTTCATCCAACCGCTGTGCGCGGCTCCGGCAAAAATCAGGACGTCCGAAATGCGATCCGGCAGATCGTTGAGAATTTCTCCACGCCAGCTCGCCTTGCCAGCAGCGAGAGCGACCATGCCGTCGAGCATGTTGCACCAGAGACGCACGTAGCAAAAACCTGGCGCGAACAAGAGCAAGATTCGGTGTGCGCCCGACTTCCAAAAGCAAACTGCGGCAAGCGCGGCCGCAACGATCGAAAGATAGGAAATCGCATTGGGATCGACGTGGAGGCGAACGCAGAAGCGCGTCACGCCTTGTGCCGTCAGGCGAAAAATATTCGCGATGGGACGGCGGGAGGTAGGTTCGTAATGCGGCACTTAATTACTGCAAGGCGAATGCCGCGCGGTCGAGGATGTAAAACTTGACCGCCATCCCTGGCAAACCGCAAATCGCAGGCGCCAGCTCGGCACGCGCGATGAAACTTCCGAATGAGGGATGGAAGCGCAGGATATGGAAATCCTGCGCTTCCTGTGAGCCCTCAGGCTTACATGTAATTCAACGCGCCGCAGCGCCAGCACGTGAACCACGTCCAGTTTGCCTCGACGTAGTTGCCAGCGCCGTCTGCGAAGCACGTGTAAAGTAGCTTCCTCCCACGACCACCGGCTTCACTGGCGTCCGCGCCTTTTTCAGCGCCGGATCCACCCTCTTTTTCTGGCTTCTTGCCTGCTTTTTCGTCGGCCATAAATAACTGTCCTTTCGTTTGTTCTTGTTTTATTTCACCGCCACATCACTCGATCTGGCGGTAAATCTTTACTGATTTCGTACGGCGCTACAAGCCTTTGCCTGTCCGTCGTTGTTTCCTGTTAGACTGATAAGGTTGCGGATTTTGCGAGTTATCTTTCACACCGTCAAAAAGTGCTGAGACTCAAACGGGAGCCGCCGCGGCGGAATGTTCCGCCGACGGCGCGCCGTCTGCATGGTAGAGGTCGTAAAACAAGCCTTGCCTCGCGAGAAGCTCGTCGCCAGTCCCGCGCTCAGCGATCTTACCGTCGCTCAGGACGATGAAATAATCGCAAAAAGGCAGCAACCAGCGAAGATCGTGATCCACCACCATGACCGTGTGGTTTTTGGCCGCCTGCCGTATCATTCCCAGGATCCCAAACTTTTCCTGATTATCCATCCCGACCGTCGGCTCATCGAGAAAGAGAACGGCGGGATTGCGGAGCAGGCAGCGGGTTAGAGCCAGCAGTTTTCTTTGGCCGCCCGAGAGACGCCGGCCGGCCGCGAACTCGGCATCCAGCGGATTGCCAGTTACCCCAGCCTGCAAAACGCTCCACACTCCAGTCTCCTCGCAAATGGCACGGATCTCCGCGTCGGTCGCGTCGGGCTTGGCCATCTTCATGTTGGCCCGGAG
>DASVJK010000107.1:0-3780 GCA_036385955.1 Chthoniobacterales bacterium
GTTTGAAATGGCGACAAAGTTTTCGGGAACGACCGCGGTCAATTGAAAACGAGCGCGGAAGCTCGGCTCATCCCAACACGGGAAAAACCTGCGCGCATCGGTCGCTTCAAACTGCGTGCCGAGCATGATCTTTTTCGCGCCCGTGCCCGCCTCCTCCTCCCGGCTGGTGCCTTTCTCCCGGACCTTGGCCTCCTCCCGATAGGGCGCGTAATAGAGTCCTTGCCCCTGCTGATTGATCTTGCCAGTGAAATCGAGCGCCAGACTGTGCGCGCCGGCCGGCAACTCACTCGCCAGCGTGATGGTCAGCGTCTCCTCTTTTGGATCGAGCTTGAGGGCAGATACAGGAATCGCCTTTCCATCGAGCGACGCGCTCGTGATGTTGATCGCGAGGGCGTTCAGGACCAATTGGCGAACCGGCTGCTGGACCTTCAGCTTTACAGTTTCCGATCCGGCAAAAGTGAATTTTCCCAAGTCGGGTGCAATTCGAATGGCGTATTCTTCCGGCACGACCTGCTTCGGCAGTTTTCCGGGCGTGGTGGCGAAGTCGAATGGTTTTTCAGCGTTCAAAGTGGCGGCTATGGTAAGTGACATCATAGTGGCAAACGAAAGAAATCGGGAAGCGCGCATGGGTTGCACTTAACAACGGGCGCGGAGGTTTGCACCTCCGATTCCTGTAGCGGCGGTCTGTGACCGCCGGTTTGTTCGGCGTCAGGTGCAGAGCAATCTCTCTCGTTCGGCGGTCATAGACCGCCGCTACAAACGATCCTACTGCACGACGAGCACGAGGAGCAATTGCCCGTCGCCAACCTGCGGACCTTTGATTACCAGCGGGCTGGCCTTGCTCAACTTCGCCTCGGTTTCGAGCAGCACACTTTTCTCCTGAAACAACTTCAGGTTGAGAAGATAACCTGCGTTCGTCTCGCCCTTGGAATCAACGTGCAGAGAAAAGTATTTGCTCGAGGCAAGCCAGTCCTCGGAGCCTGTCACAAGCGTCTTCCGCGACTGGCCGATCACCTTGAATTGGTTGTAGCCAAACAACGCCTTGAGGGTGCCTTCAATCCGATTCAGTTCCGGCGGAATTTTGTCCGGCTGCGCGACATTGTTCGCTATGACCAGGCCGCTCCAGACCATTTGCGACGCTCGAGCCGACGCCACGCCTCCCAGGATCAGCGCCAGGCTCACGCTAACCAGGAGATAGGAGCGCTTTTGCATCGAAATTACTTCGTGGCGTATTCTGATGGAAGCGATTGCAACCCTTCCACCCAGAGAACAGTCACCTTGTCTTTCTTCGATTCAAACATCGAAATCGTCGCGTTCGGGCTCACCGCCGGATCGACCCGCGCGTTCAGGATTTGCGTGAGATACTGCGATTGGTCGGTTGGACCCTTCTCACGCAGGACGAAAAATGTGCAGACGCAAAAGATCGCGAGAGACGTGGCGCCAACCCAAACCAACCGGCCGATCGGCCACAAGGCCGGCCTCGCGCCGGCCTTCTCGGGAGCGCTGGCCGCGCGCGCATCGCCTGCGATCCGCTCGCGCAGTTGATGATGGAAAAACTCTTCGTTGCCCATCGCGCGACCCTGCAGTTGCTCCTTCAAGAATGCGCCGAGCTTGTGGGCGTCGCGTTTCTCAGCTTCCGCGGCCGATTTGTCCGGCAGGGAAGCCTCAAACTCAGCGAGTTCATTCCCCCTCAGCTCGCCGTCGAGCCAGGCCGTCCACTTTTCCTCAAACGTTTTCATAAAGATCTCTCAATAGATTCTGCAGCTTTTTGCGGGCGTAGAAAAGTCGCGACATGACGGTGCCGATCGAGCAACCGAGTGCCTCGGCGATTTCGTGGTATTGCATGTCCTCGGTCTCCTTCATCAAAATGACGGCGCGATGTTCCGGCGACAGTTGCGCGATGGCGTCGTCGATCCGCGCTCGAATCTCGCGTTGCTCCATGCGCTGATGGGGCAACGCCTCCGCCTTCGGCACGGTGCGCGACGCCGGATCGATGTCCTTCAGCTGGATGGCGTCATCAAACTCCGCGCCCGAACCTTTTACCTGCTTCTTGCGCAGCCAGTCAATGGTGACGTTCGTGACGATTCGATAGATCCAGGTGTAAAACGACGACTGGCCGCGGAAACGCCCGATCGATTTCCACGCCTTCAGGAAACTGTCCTGGGCGAGATCCCAGGCGTCCTGCTCGTTATGCACCATGTTGTAGATCATGCCAAAAACTCGGGTGCGGTAACGGCCCACCAGTTGGTCGAATGCTTCGGGGTCGCCGGCCTGGCATTGTTTTACCAAATCGAGTTCCGAGACATCGGCCTGAACCGCAGTCGCTTCCGTATGCATTCTTGGACGGATTAGCGGCTATTTCATTCAACACCGCTCAGAGGCTGCCGAAGCGCCGGAGCCACTCGCCCCGGTATTGTCCCATGAGCGTGATGATTCCGTCGCGGACCTCGAAGAGGCGTTGCTTGAGAACCGCATGTTGTTGCCGCGTAATAAGCTCCTCGGAGAGCAATTGCGCGCCCGCTTCCATCGACACGGTGATCGCTTTCAAGGCGCGCTTGAGATAGGCGATCGTCATTCCGATTTCATCGACGTCATCATCACTCAGGGCCGCGGCCAATTTGGCGCTCGCCAGGGCCGAGTGAGTGGCCAGTTTCACGGCGGCCGGTTCGTTCTGGAGCGCAGCCTGCTCGTCGAAGAGTTGGTCGATCCAGACCGTCAACGCGAACGCTGCGCGATACAAAGCGTGATCTTCAAAGCCGTCCGCCGGCTGGGCGCTATTCTCCGCGACTGACGCCTCGTTCTCATCCGGGCTCGATTCTTCCGCGAGCAACGCATCCACTTCGTCGCTCCACGTGTCGCCGCTGAGCAACTGCGTCCACCCCATCTCGCGCGCGATGATCTGGTCGCGCTCCGGATGATCGAGGTACTTCTCGAGCAGCTCCATGTACTTCTCCGTCTTATGATCCTGCTGCTGGAGAAAACGCTCCCACTGATATTCGTCCCACACTCGATCGGGCTCATGTTCGTAGCCGGACATGCTTTGATCTAGGCCAGCTTCCGCGCCCGCGCAAAAAAAAGTTCGGCTTTCCGGGCCTCCTCAAGAATTCGTCGCATCCGCTTGACACGTTGACGCATTTCGGCGGGCTTCTATGATTGGCGTGGATGGCAAAATCCCCCAAGGCTGACGCGCTTGTCGATAACGCTAGAATGAATCGTCTCTATTTTGGCGACAATCTGACTTGGCTCCGCGACCCGAGAGAGTTCCCGGACGCAATCGCGGCGGAATGACCGCCGAAATACCGAATAAAAAAGAAAGGCAAGAAATGAAACTGTTCTCCCTCCTCATCTGGTTTCTTGCGTCCGCCGCGGGGGGTCAAGAAATACGCCTCTTCGCTGTTTTAAGTGGGTAATAGAGGGGAAGTGTCAATTGGGAGTTTGCCGGTATTCCAGTAAGCGATGGTGCGCAGATAGAGGAAGTTTCGGAAGCCGCGGGCCCGGCGCTTGGCGAGTTGGATGATACCGTTGATGGCCTCGATTGCTCCCTGCGTGAGGCGGCTGTCGAAGTAACTGACGATTCCATTCCAATACTGGCGGATGGTTTGGGCCAGTTTTTTAAATGGTCCGAGGCGACTGCGAGCGGCCCATCGGCACCAGCAGCGCAATAACTCGGCTCCCTCGGCTTTCGATGCGCAATAAACGTCCTGGAGCGCACTGCGAAGAGCCAGCGCTCGTCCGATCGGTTTATAAGTCTTGGCCAGCGTTGCGCGTTGGAGTTGTTGC